>CAZRUT010000012.1:0-11546 GCA_964603215.1 uncultured Nitratifractor sp. | reverse complement strand
GCCGTCGACATCCGTGCTCCGGGTAAATGGGAGGCAACCGGCATCATCAAGGGCGCACACAACATGATGTTGTTCAACGAAAAAGGCCAACCGAAGCAGGCCTAACGCTTAGCACTTTCCGGAGAGGATGTAATCGACGGCATTGTTGACGTAAGCGTTGTGTTTGTTCTCTTTGTGGTACACGATGTAGAAATGGCGCATCATGTGGTAGCCCTGGAGACTGGATTCGAATAATTCTTCTTTTTGAACTTCATCGGCGATGGCGGTGCGGGAGATGACCGAGACAATGGGGGTTTCGTCGTTTTTGTCGCTCCGTTTGATGGTTTGCATCACTGCGGTCGTATTGCTCACTTCGGAGAGTACATCGAATTTGTCGCAGTCGATCCCAAGCTCTTCGAACGTCTCCGTAACGACTTTGCGGGTTTGGCTCCCGACGTCGCGGCAAATCCATTTGAAATTGTAGAGATCTTCCGGGCGCAAAAATTGCGGGAGGGGGGTATTGCTGAATACCACCAGCTCGTCATCACGCCATTCGCGTATCATCAGATCATCATCCGCGATCTGCGCCTCGATCAGCCCCAAATCGAGCTTGCGGTCTTTGAGCATTGTCACGATCGTATCGCTGATCTCAATGTCGATGCGGATATCGTTGTTGATGGCATCCTTGAGGGTATTCAGGCACACGCCCGGCAAAACATAATTGCCGATCGTAAAGGAAGTACCCAGACGAAACGTGATCTGCTTGTCGATGATGCGGAGCATGTCCGCCTCGGCGGTCAACACCGATTTTTCCAGACGCACAGCAATTTTGTAGAGATCTTCTCCGGCAGTCGTGAGGCGAATACCGTTTTTCTTCCGGTCAATGATTTTACTGTCGAGATAATGTTCGATGTATTTAATCTGTTGCGTGACAGCGGGCTGAGATATCCCAAGTTTTGCTGAAGCTTTTGAAAAACTTCGCTCACGTACCACGGTTAAGAACGTCTCCATTTTAACAAAGTCTTTGAGCATTTTTCTGCCTTTATATTGAGAAACTTATCGCTGACTATAACAAATAATTCCATAAGCATAACTTATTGATAAAAATTAGACTCTTCCAAGGAGTTTTAACCATTTGTCGATATAATAAAGGAATACATTCTATTTTTTAGAAACCGAAGGAGTTTCAGGGTGATGCTGGATACATTGAATGAAGCACAGCGGGCAGCCGCAACACAGATCGACGGACCGGTCCTGATCCTTGCCGGTGCCGGCAGCGGAAAAACCAAGACCCTCACCACCCGTCTGGCCTATCTCATCGGCGAAGTGGGCATCGACCCGGCCAATACCCTGACCCTCACCTTTACCAACAAAGCCGCTGCCGAAATGCGCGAACGCGCCATCAAACTGATCGGGGACCGGGGCATTTATCCTCCACTGCTCTCGACCTTTCACAAATTTGGCCTGCTCTTCCTCAAATTCCATATCGACCGTCTCGGCCGCCCCAACAGCTTCGTCATTATCGACAGCGACGACAAAAAACGCCTTGTGCGGGCCCTGGCAAAGGAACACAAGGTCGATCTGAATATCGCCTTCGTCGCCAACGAAATCAGCAAATACAAAAATACCCTCCTCGACCCTCAGGAAGTGCTGGAAAAGGCCGAACTGCCCGATTACAAAAAGGTCGCCCGCATCTACGAAGCCTATCAGGCAAACATTCTCGAAAACAATCTGGTCGATTTCGATGATCTGCTGATGCTGACCTACCGCATCCTCGATCAGGACCCCGAACTGCGCATCGCAACCTCCAACCGCTACCGCTACATCATGGTGGATGAGTACCAGGACACCAACGAATTGCAATACAAACTGCTTCGGCTTCTGGCCAGCGAACACAACAACCTCTGTGTGGTGGGAGACGACGATCAAAGTATATACGGATGGCGGGGGGCCAATATTCGCAATATTCTTGACTTCCATACCCATTTCAATGGGACCAAAGTGGTCAAGCTCGAAACCAACTACCGCTCCACCGATGCCATCCTCCAGGCGGCCAATGCCCTCATCGAACACAACAGCCATCGCCTGGGCAAAAAACTCGTCAGCCATCGCGGTGAGGGGGAGCCAGTGACCCTGCGGCATTCACTCGACGAGGCCCACGAAGCCAAAACCATCGCCCGCGAAATCAAAGACTTGCTCCGGCGCGGTGTCCACCCAGATGACATCGCCGTGCTGTACCGCATCAACGCCCTCTCCCGCTCACTCGAAGAGGGGTTTACCCGCGAAGGGCTGGGGTTCAAACTCATCGGCGGCATCCGCTTCTACGAACGGGCCGAGATCAAAGACATCATCAGCTACTTTCGTGTGATTGCCAACCCCCACGATGACTTCTCCTTTTTGCGGATCATCAACAAACCCAAACGGGGCATCGGCAAAGCCTCCCTCGACAAAATCCAGCAGGCGGCCTACGCACGCCAGGGGTCGATCTATCAGTGCATCACCACAGCCACATCGGCTGAACGCGAAGCCATTGCCGGCAAGCGAATCGCCAAAGCACTCACCCGGCTGGTTGACGAAATCCATCTGCTCCAGCACGAAGCCCAGAATGCCCTCGGAAATCTCATCTCTCTTTTTGAGGACACCATTGGCCTCAAAGACCACTATGCCGCAACCGTCGACGGATTTGAGCGGATCATGAATATTGACGAATTCTACGGCTATTTCCGCGATGCCATCACCAAAAACCCCGAAATCACCCTCGACGAATTCCTCAACGACATTTCCCTCCAAAGCGACCAGGATCAAATCGAGGACGATGCCATTGCCATTATGAGCATCCATGCCGCCAAAGGATTGGAGTTTGAATACGTCTATGTTATCGGAATGGAAGAAGAGTTTTTCCCACTGCTCGGCGACGGCACCAATATGGAAGAGGAACGGCGCTTGGGCTATGTGGCCATCACCCGCGCCAAATCCCACCTCATCCTCTGTCACGTCGACAGCCGCTTCTACAAAGGGCGGCGCAAGATGATCGAACGGAGCCGCTTCCTCGGTGAAGCCGGCCTCATCAAAAACACCAGCCTCAAAGTGACCAAAACGGCCGACTACAAAAAAGGAGACCTCGTCAAACACAAAATTTTCGGCATCGGCCGCGTACAGGCAGTCAACCGCTCCGGAAAAGAGTATAAACTCCTCATCAATTTTGGCGGCAATAAAAAAGAAATTTTGAGCTCTTTTGTGCAGCCGGTCTAAACCATGAACCGATTGTTCGTCGTCGACAAGCCGATTTTCCAGAGCTCCAACGGCTACATGCGGCACATCAAACGCAAGTACGGCACCAAAAAAGCGGGTTTCTCCGGTACGCTCGACCCCTTCGCGACCGGATGTCTCATCGTCGCCACCGGCCAATACACCAAACTGTTCCAGTACCTCGCCAAAACCCCAAAAACCTATCGCGCCGCCCTCTGGCTGGGGGCCCGGTCTCCGTCACTGGATCTGGAAAACGTCGTACAGATCACGCCGGTGCCCCCGGTGCCTGTTGGGACCATCCGGGACGTCCTCGATGCGCTGCGGGGGGAGCAAACATATCTTCCACCAAAATTCTCCGCGAAAAACATTCATGGTCAGCGCGCCTACACACTGGCCCGAGAAGGCAAAGCCGTCCCCCTCCAACCCACCACCTCCACCGTCTATGCCGTGGAACTGCTCGGATACACCCATCCCTTTGTCCACTTTGAAATCACCGTCAGCGAAGGAAGCTACATCCGCAGCTTCGGCTCCATGATCGCCGAGCGCCTTGGGGTAGATGGCACCCTCTCAAGCCTCCGGCGTATCCGGGAGGGGCGTTTCGTGATGGAAAACGAGCGGGCGCTTGACCCGTTTGACCACCTCACCATCCCGCGCAACACATACACCGGGGACGCAGCAGCACTTGCACTGGGGCAGCCATGCTCCATCGACGATTTTACAACACAAAGCAACGGAACGTATCTGGTCGAAACGGCCCGCTTCTTTGCCATCATGGAGATCCGCGACGGCGCCGTGCGGTATCGCCTCAACCGCCTCGCCAAATTTGTGAACCCGTCTGCATCGCCACATTAAATGGTGCAGCAGTGCATCCTGAATAGGCTTCTTAAGCGCTCCTTGGATAAAATTGCCTTCATTACCCCAAGAATCGAGGCATTCATTCATGTTTGATACCCTGACCGACAGTTTCAAAAGTGCCATGGGAAAAATCCGCTTCCATGATGACGAAAAAGCACTCAAAAAGGCGACCGCTGAACTCAAGAGATCCCTGCTCAAAGCCGAGGTCCACCACAAAGTCGTCAAAGAGCTCATCGCCACCGTCGAACGGGAAACCAAGAAAAACGGCATTGGAAAAGATGCTTTTTTTGCAGCACTTCAGGCCGAACTCCTCCGTATCCTCACCGCCAAAGGAAATCAGGGTTTTGTCTTTGCTTCCAAACCGCCCACGGTGGTATTGATGACCGGATTGCAGGGATCGGGCAAAACCACCACCACCGGCAAACTGGCCTACATGCTCAAAGAACAAAAGAAAAAGAAGGTCCTCATCGTCGCGGCCGACCTTCAGCGACTGGCGGCGGTGGAGCAGTTGCGACAAATTGCCGCGCAGATTGAAGTCGATCTGGTGGCCGACGAATCCGCTACCCCGATCCAGCTGGTGCGGGATGCGCGTGCCCAGGCCGAACGCGGCTTGTACGACGTGGTACTGATCGATACCGCCGGGCGGCTGGCAATCGATGCAGAGCTGATGGAAGAACTGGCCGAAATCAAAGCTGCTGCTGATCCCGATGAAATCTTTTATGTTGCCGACGCGATGACCGGAATGGATGCGGTGCGCACCGCCACCACTTTCAAAGAAAAAATCGGCATTACCGGTGTGGTACTGAGCAAATTTGACGGCGATGCCAAAGGGGGCGTCGCACTGGGGATCGCCCATCAGGTCGGTGTGCCGCTGCGCTTCATCGGAAGCGGCGAAAAGATGCCCGATCTCGATCCGTTTATCCCCGAACGGATCACCGGACGCCTCATGGGGGCCGGTGACATCGAAGGGCTGGCCGAAAAAACCGCCGGCGTCATGGACGAAAAAACGGCGAAGAAAATGACGACCAAGATCAAAAAAGGGCAATTCAATTTCAACGATTTCCTCGACCAGATGGAGCAGATGAAAAAACTCGGCTCCATGAAATCGATTATGGGGATGATCCCCGGCATGGGGAACATGGCCAAACAACTCGGTGATATGGATTTGGAGCACTCCGACGAAGTGCGCGCCATCCAGGCGATGGTGGCTTCCATGACCCCCAAAGAACGGGACAATCCCGAACTGCTCAACACTACCCGCAAACGCCGGATCGCCGGCGGCGCCGGTCTGGACCTCATGCAGGTTAACCGCGTCATCAAACAATTCAAAAATGCTGCCAAAATGGCTAAAAAAATGTCCCAAAAAGGGGGCATGAAAGAGATGCAGCGGATGGTGCAGCAGATGGGAGGCCAGGGAGGCGGTATTCCGCCGGGACGGATGCGATGAAACACGCAGCGCCTATGACCCGAACCGATCCCCTGTATCCTGCCGTCATGACCCCCGATGAACGGGCATATTTTACTGCGCTTCGGCATACACTGCACCGCATCCCCGAATTGGCATACCAGGAACACGAAACGGCCGCGAAGATTGCCGAGGCACTTGATGCCATGGGTATTGCCTATGCACGCGGAATCGGCGGCACCGGAATCGTCGCTACGCTGCGCAAAGGCACTTCCGGCCGCGCCATTGCTCTGCGTGCCGACATGGATGCCCTCCCCGTCCACGAAGAAACCGGTGTTCCATATGCTTCCGAACGGCCCGGACGGATGCATGCCTGCGGGCACGACGGCCACAGTGTCATGCTCCTGGCTGCAGCCAAGATTGTGCAGGAACGGATCGCCTTTGACGGGACGGTGTATCTCATTTTTCAACCGGCCGAAGAAGGAGAAGCGGGTGCCAAAGCGATGCTCGATGACGGTCTGCTGGAGCGCTTCAGGTTTGAGCGGATTTACGGCATGCACAACCGTCCCAGCGAACCGCTGGGAACGTTTTTGATCCAGCCCGGTGCCGTGATGACGTCTGTCGATACGTGGCAAATCGTGGTTCGGGGGCGCACCGGCCACAGTGCGCAGCCCCACCGCACCATCAATCCGATCGTTGTCGCTTCCCAGATCGTCCTCGCCATCAAAGCCATCTCATCGCTGGACATCGATCCGGCCGACGCGCACGTAGTCAGTGTGGCAAAAATCGACAGCGGCATCGCATTCAATGTGGTCCCTGATACATGCACGATCGAAGGCTCCATCCGGGCATTCAATCCCGATGTCCAAAGCCGCATCGAAGCCCGCCTCCGCACCATTGCGCACGGTATTGCCGCAGGATTCGGTGCCGCCGCCGACGTCCATTACCGCCGCCGCTATCCTCCGACCGTCAATACCGTCACCCAGCCCGCTATCGATGCAGCCCGACGCACCGTCGGATCGGAAAAAATCCGCACCGATTTTCCCGCCAGCATGGGGAGCGAAGATTTCAGCTTTTTTCTCCGGGAAGTCGCAGGATGCTACGTCTGGCTCGGCACCCGGACCGATCCCGATACCGCCGTGATCCCGCTCCATGCATCCCGTTTTGATTTCGAAGACGCCGCGTTGCCCATCGGAGCTGCATACTGGGCCAACCTGGTGCAGGTGGAGTTGGGCGTGTAGTTTTGGTGTTACACGCTTATCGTTTTGGGAGTGTGGTATGGAGCCAGTCACTATGTCCTTGAAGATCCTCACGCATGGGATGGTTCATCGCATCAAGTACAAAATTAATTCCTTCGCGACGTGCCATTTTTGACGCAGGAACAAAATCGCTGTCTCCTGCAATCAAAACAATGCGATCGGCAAGTTTTTTGTGGGTAAGCGTAGCAATATCAAGGCCAATTTTCATATCCACACCTTTTTGTTTGGCATAATATACAACATCAGGCTCCTGAATCGTTGCGGGATCAATTTCCCCCGAAATAACTTTCTTGTTTAATTTATGATCACGTATTTTCCATTTCATACTGTACGGACCACCGCACCGCCACGGCGATGATCGGCTCCGCCGTCTGCGGTGCCGGTGACGGCATTGACCCCACCGAAAAAGAGATTCATCTCGGCAAAAAGATTCAGAGGATACCGGTGTCTGATCGCCTCAAGGATCGCCGGATCGAAGCCCGGTTCTGCAAACACTTCACCCTGTTCATAATGGATGCGCGGAGCATCAATCGCAGACTGAACAGGGGTATGGAAAGCCACAAAGCGCTCGATCACTTCGGTGATGGCACTGCGGATACGGTTGGAACCGGCGCTGCCTAGCACCAGCAGCGGATCATCACCGCGAAGCACCAGCGTGGGGGCCATCATCGACGGCAGACGCACACCGGCGGGCCAGCGAAAAAATCCGTGCGGATTGAGGTCTTCTTCACCCAGCATATTGTTCAGGTGGATCCCGGTGCCCGGGAGAATCCGTCCGCTCCCCTCACCGTTGGTAGTGGTCACGGATGCGGCATTGCCCCGGGCATCGATCACACTGATATGGGTGGTATTGCCCCAGCGGTTGAGGCGGGTTTGGTGCGCGAGAAGGTAGCGGGCCAGCCTCGGGCCGTCCTGCAGGATACTGGACAGATCCGGGCGGTGCAGATGGGGATCGATTTCGTGCCGGCGAAATGCAGCCGTGACCGCCATGGTTTCGATCAGACGCCCGATGTGTTCCTGTGTTTCAAAAGCCCCATCGTCGTGTTCGGCAAGCGCCTGCAGGGCAAAGGCGATGAGAATCCCGCCGGCTGAAGGGGGCGGATTGGTCGCAACCTGCCTGCCACGGTAATCGATCATGATCGGATCACGTCGGTGTACTGTATAGTGTTCGAGGTCTTCCCGGCGCAGCAAGCCGCCATGGGTACGCATGTGGGCATCCAACATCCGGGCGATCTCTCCCCGGTAAAAAAGCGCAGCCCCTTCCCGCGCCAATGCATCAAGAAAATCGGCATAATCGGGATTGGACCACGGAGTACGGTCATTGATCAGCGCTCCGCCCGGGGCATACATGGCCCGTACCTCTTCGGTCGATTCCATGATCGGGGCGACCAGCTGCACCAGATCCGACTGGGGTGCGCTCAGTACCACACCCCGGCGGGCGTAGTCCGCGGCCGGGGCCACGATCTGCTCCATCGGCATGGTTCCGAGCTCGCGGTAAATGCGATCGATCCCGGCCACCATACCCGGTACGGCAACTGCCCCGCTGCCAATGTGAAACTGCTGCACGGTCGTACCAAAATCAACATCGATGGGATAAAATTCGGGATCATCCATCCGATTGGGCGGCACATCGACAAAAAAATCATACACCACAGGCTTGCGGCCGGCGGATTTGGCCAGCATAAATCCACCACCCCCCATGCTGGTAAGGATCGGTTCGCTCATGGGGGCCGCCAGCATGGCGGCTAATGCCGCGTCGAATGCGGTACCTCCCCCGCGCAGGATCACGGCTCCTGCTTCGGCTGTGCGCGGATCACCGGCAGCAATCACCCCTTTCACCGAACGATCTCCTCACGGATCACGGCCCGCAAGTCACCGTGCTTTCGATAGGATTTCTGTTGTTGCTGTGCGATATTCTCCTGAGCCGCCAGGGCCCGAAGTGCGGCCACATCACCCGCAGCATTCAAATCAGCAAACACTGCCGCCGCTTCCATGGCTTCAATCAGCTCAAACAGTTTCTCCCGGATGGTGCCGTCGCGCTGCCCGTCGATAAAACGCCCTTCCGGTCCATGGCGAATCGCGTTCCATTTGTTTTGTTTGTGGATTTGGTAAAAATCACGTGCCACCGGTCGGTCGGCAGCATACCGGATCAGTGCCTGATACAACAGCACCATCAGCCGCAGCCGCTCCCGGTCATAAAACGCATCGCACACCCGCAGCTCAATGGTGCCGAATACCTGATGAATCCGCACATCCCACCAGACATCCTTGATGCTCGCGATGGTGCCACTGGCATGGAGCCGGTCGATCAGTGCGCAGTATGCCTGATATGTATCGAAATATTCCGGTACCCCGGCACGCGGAAGGCGTTCGAAGATTTTGCTCCGATACGATTGCAGGCCGGTATCCTCCTCCAAAGCAAAGGGTGAATTGGCCGAAAGGGCAAGAAACAGCGGGAGATAGGCGATGGAGGCATTGTAGCCGCGAATGGCGGCGGTCGGATCGGGAACGGCCACGTGGATGTGCAGGCCGCTGATGAGAAAGTTTTTGAGCACGATCTGAAGCTCCTCAGCCAGGCGGTCATAGCGCGGATCATGAAAACGCCGGCTTTGGCCTTTGTGCTCCAGAGGGTGCACAGCCAGTGCCGCCGGCACGATCCCCGCCTTGGCGCCCACATCACGCAGCGTGTGCAGCGCCTCCATCACAAAATCGGCCGCTGTGTCGGCATCGGGACAGACTGGGGTGACAATCTCAATCATGGATTGGAGCAGTTCTTTGTGGATGTACGGTGCCAATGTCTCGGGTAAATGGTCCAGCAGATATGCAGAACGGTTGGCCGGTGCCAGTGTCACTGCATCAATCAGCCGTACCTCCAGCTCCACCCCCACCGTCACAGGATCCTCCGGATGAAAAATACCCGGATCATAACTGCCCTCCATGTGCACTCCTTTAGGGTACCTCCACTATTTCACTTTGTAGTATAGCACAAAAGCGATGACCATACAGTTTTTGTCCGATTAGCGGAGCACAAAATATGCCCATCATCCTCTTTTTAAACATATCATGGTATAATGGCGCCCCGATTCTAAGAATGATATGTCTTTTGATACCAAAACAACCAAGGAACCTACATGACCACCATCCGCATGACCCGCATGGGACGCAAGAAAAAACCTTTTTACCGCATCGTCGTCACCGACAGCCGCAAACGGCGTGACGGTGGCTGGATCGAGAGCATCGGTCACTACAATCCCGTCAGCCCGACCAAAGACTTGAGTCTGGATGAAGAACGCCTCAATTACTGGCTCAGCGTCGGTGCCCAGATGAGCCCGACGGTCAAACGCCTCGCCGGCAAATAACCCTCCCAAAGCCGCCCAGCATGGTACAGGAATTCGTCATCACGTATGCCCGGATGATCGCCACCCATCCCGAGGCACTGCGCATCATCGTCGAACCGATGGATGCCTACGGCGATGAAATTACCTTGTTTGCCGATCCCAGCGATGTCGGCAAGCTCATCGGCAAAGAAGGGCGCATGATCAATGCCATCAAAACCGTGATCTCCGGCTGCAAGGCCAAAGGGGGCAAAAGCTACCGGGTCAACGTCAAAGCGGCCGAATAGCCGCACCCAAAACCAAGCAAAATCACGCATGAAACCGGATCGCTTCCTCATCGCCCAGATTGGGCGCACCATCGGACTCCACGGCGACCTCAAACTCAAACTCCATACTGATTTTCCCGAACAATTCCGGGCTGGCGCCGTGCTGGCCAGCGATCGCGGCGATTTGAAGATTGCAGCGGTTGACCACCGGCGCGGCATCATCCGCTTCGTCGGCTACGCATCCATGGAAGACGCCAAACCGCTTACCAATACCAAGCTCTACACGACGCGGGAACAAACCCGGGCACAGATCCATTTGGATGCAGGGGAACATTTCTGGTTTGATATTATTGGCTGCTCCGTCGTAGAAAACGGCACAACGCTCGGCAGCGTCACGGCGATCGACCGCATACTCGATACCGACTATCTCGACATCGCAACTGCGCCCGATCTGGTCGCATCAGGGTTGCCCCGCACGTTTCTCCTTCCTTACATCCCCCGCTATATCGTCCGTGCCTACCCCGAGGCACATCGGATCGAAACGGTGGATGCTCGGGGGGTCCTGGAGGCAAGCTGATGCGGATAACATTTGTGACCCTCTTCCCGCAGATCGTTCAGGGATATTTCAGCGATTCCATCCTCAAACGGGCCATCGAGGCGGGTCACGTTACAATCGACTGCGTCAATCCGCGTGATTTTGCAGCCAACCGCCATCACAAAGTAGATGCGCCGATGATCGGCGGTGGTGCGGGGATGCTGATGACGCCGCAGCCGCTGGATGATGCCCTCCGAAGTATCCGGACTGCCTCCCCCGAAGCGCACTACATCTTCCTCACGCCGGTTGCCAAGCCGTTCCGCCAGCACGATGCCCGGCGCCTGGCAGATCATCATACACACCTTGTACTTGTCGCCGGCCGGTACGAGGGGATTGACGAACGGATCATCGAAATCCATGCCGATGAAGTGTTTGCGGCGGGGGACTTTGTCTTGACCGGTGGGGAACTTCCTGCCATGATGCTCTGCGATGCGGTCAGCCGATTGCTTCCCGGTGTCCTCGGCAACAGCGACTCGCTCGCCACGGAGAGTTTCGACGACGGGCATCTCGAAGCGCCGGCCTTTACCAAGCCCGATGTTTACGCAGAGCGTGGCATTGTTTCAGAGTTCCTAAAGGGAAATCACAGTAAAATCGCAGACCTAA
>CAZRUT010000011.1:9436-11548 GCA_964603215.1 uncultured Nitratifractor sp. | reverse complement strand
TACTTTAGATAATCGTAGTATAACGATAAAAAGTCAAGGAAAAGTCAAGTTTTGTCAAGTTTTCGCTACACTACACCCATGAACACTGCACTGATCCAGCAAACATACCATACCGATCCAAAAGAAATGCGTCAGTCAACTACAGAGCAAATCGCCATTGCATCGGCATCCGGAGCCGACCTTGTCGTACTGCAGGAACTGCATCAGCATGAATATTTTTGTCAAACCGAGGCAACACGATATTTTGACTATGCCCGCCGTTTCCCTGACGATGTTGCCTACTGGGGTTCGGTAGCACGCCGACATGGCATTGTGCTGGTTGCTTCGCTGTTTGAAGAGCGGGCCCCGGGACTCTATCACAACACCGCCGTGGTGCTTGAGCGGGACGGCTCCGTTGCCGGAATGTACCGCAAAATGCACATCCCGGACGATCCGGGATTTTATGAAAAATTTTATTTCACGCCTGGCGACACGGGGTTTGAGCCCATCGATACGTCCGTGGGGCGTCTGGGTGTTTTGATCTGCTGGGACCAATGGTATCCCGAAGCTGCCCGCATTATGGCGCTGCGCGGGGCTGAAATGTTGATCTATCCGACTGCAATCGGATGGTTTGATCGCGATGATGCGGCGGAAAAGTCACGCCAAAAAGAGAGTTGGGTCACCATCCAGCGCAGCCATGCTATCGCCAACGGTCTGCCGGTGCTCTGCTGCAACCGTGTCGGATACGAACCTGATCCCGGCGGTGTGCTGGACGGGATACGATTTTGGGGGCATTCTTTTGCCTGCGGCCCCCAGGGGGAAATGCTGGCCCAGGCTGATGGCACACATGAAGCGATCCTGTATGCCGATGTCGACACTGGGCGCACAAAAACGGTACGGGATACTTGGCCGTTCCTGCGCGACCGGCGGATCGAAGCATACAGCTGTCTGGAAAAGCGATATTGTGATGCGGATCGCGCCCCAAAAATGCCAACCGAATCCTAACGGTTTTTGTGCTGCATCCACCACAAAAATGCAAACATCAAACCCGGCGTTTTGGCAACCGATTCATCATAAAGAAATATATGGGCTTCCACCGTCGGCAGTTCGATGACGTCGATCTGCTCTTGATCGATCCCCCCGCCTGAATGGGCATGCATCGCTTCGGTCACTTCCGCATAATAGAGCGTCTGTCGGCTTCCCGCAAAACCGACGGACGTATAAAAAGCGCTGATCCGTTCCAACGCACCAGGCGGGACATCATAACCACACTCCTCCAGGATCTCTTCCCGGGCAATCTGTTCCAAAGACAAATCTTTGTCCACCAAACCGGCGCACAATTCTACGGTCATGCCGTCGTGGTTATTGCTGTAAACAGCCGGACGAAACTGTTGGACCAAAACAAAGGCATCGTGTTCACGATGGTAGATCAGAATAGCGACACTGTCGTGGACCGCGACCACTTCCCAGTCTTTCGGAACCCCGTCTTGTGTGTATGTTGCCAGCGATGCCCGAATATACACCGGATCACGCAAAGGGTGCAGGGTAAAATTGTCAATCATGATCTCTCCTCGTTGTGATTATAAAAGTATGATTTTTGCCAAGCCCAGAAAACCAAAAAATCCCACCATGTCGGTCACGGTGGTCAAAAGCACCGAACTGGCCACTGCCGGATCAACACCGACACGCTTCAGGCCCAACGGTATGATCGCGCCGAAGAGGCCGGCAAAAAGAAGGTTGATGATCATGGCCAAACCAATCACCACGCCCAGACGTCCATTGTGGAACCACGCCATGGCAATCAGGCCCATCAATACGGCAAACATCAAACCGTTCAACAGGGACACGACGACTTCCCGACCTACTGCGCCCCGGGCTTCATGCCACGTAAGCTCCCCCAGGGCAATTTGACGCACCATAACCGTCAGCGACTGCGTGCCGGCATTCCCGCCCATCGAAGCGACAATCGGCATGAGGATGGCCAGCGCTACATAAGCCTGGATGGTTTGGTCAAACAGACTGATCACCCACGAAGCCAATATAGCCGTGACGAGATTGATGCCCAGCCAAACGGCCCGCTTGTGGGCGATGCTGCGAATCTCTTTGTCCTCTTCGGCTTCGTCGTCCACCCCG
>CAZRUT010000011.1:0-9426 GCA_964603215.1 uncultured Nitratifractor sp. | reverse complement strand
CCATTTTGTAGATTTGATCCGTGGCCCGTTCTTCGATAATGTCGTACACGTCGTCCGATGTAATCCGCCCGATCAGTTTGCCGTGACGATCGATCACCGGCAATACCACAAGATCGTAATCTTCAAACAATTTGATGACGTGATCCACCGGTTCATGCGCATGCACCGACTGAATCAACTTGTGATGCGCATCAAAATACGTACGAAATGTTTCCGAAAAATCAAACGTAATCAAATCTTCAAGCGAAATAGCCCCGATCAAAAATCCGAACGCATCCACAAGAAATACCTGATGCACATTGTCCAGATTCTCCTCGCGTTTGAGGCGACTGAGGCGTTGGATTGCTGTAGCGATCGGCTCATCAAGTTCGCCACGAAACAGTTCCGTCTGCATCAGCGAACCTGCTTCGTGGTCTTCAAAATTTTTGAGTCGTTCAATCCCTTCGATTTCCTTTTCGTCAAAGCGGGAGAGCACCTCCTGTTCTTTGGCCTGATCCACGGCTTCGATATCCTGCATCAGGTCGGCAGCATCGTCCGAGTCGAGTTCATCCACCACATCAACCAGCTTGGGGACGGACAGGCTCTCAAGGGCTTCGTCTTTGAGGTGCTCCGGCAGCTCCAGCAAAATCTCCCCGAGATACGCTTCGGGAATCTTCGCAATGTAATCCAAAAACGTTTTCGGGCTTTCTTCATGGTAGATCGAACGCAGAATTTTGGCCAGCTCGTTGGCATGGTGGTGGCCAAAGGCCTCCGGCGTATTCAAAAGCGCTTCTATCAAAGCTCTGGCTTCTTCTTTGCGCAATGCTTCATCCATGGTAGCCGCCCCGGGATGCATGTTTGCTTTCAGAAACATCGTGAAGAAACAGGGTGGTTTTGGGTGACGCCGGCCATACATAATTGTGGGCCGTCTCGTGCTGTATTGCAGCTTCGAGGCGCTGCCGCAGCACCCGGGATCCTTTGACCGCAACACGGCGTTGTCGCGTGACGGGATATTTTTTTATTTTCGTATGTTTTTCGGTTACGGTGCGTGCCTTACCAACCCCTTTTCGGGCGATGTAATGTAGCGGGTCAACCGGATGGCCGTGGAGATAGAGGCCAAAGTGGAGATGGGGCCCGGTGCTCCGTCCGGTACTGCCAACCCGGCCAATGATCTGACCGCGCTTGACATATTGATGCAGCTTCACCAAAATCTTGCTTTGATGGGCATAGAGCGAAACAAAACCATAGCCATGGTCGATTTTGACCACTTTGCCGTATCCACGCATCCAGCCGGCATAAATAACTTTGCCGTCGTGCACTGCATGAAGCGGCGTACCGCGGCGTGCCCCGAAATCAACGCCGAAATGGGGGCGGTATTTCTTGAGAATCGGGTGCCAGCGCCGGAGACTGAAACGCGACGTAATGCGGGGGTGATCTACCGGCATCCTGAATGTTTTCACCGGAATCTTTCGGACGGTCGTGTAGGTAAAAGGGCGCTGCTCCGTAGCAGTATATTCTACCGTTTTCTTTCCTTCGGCATACACGGAACCGTCATGTCCGACAAAGATATAATACGTTTTGCCGTGGGTTCTGAGCAGGGCGCCTTGGATGCGGGGAGCACCCAATGGTTCCCCCAAACGCTCTTTTTGTGTATAAACAAACGCGATGCGGTCTTCCGGCTGAAGGGTGCGAAACGCGACGGTCCCCTTGAAGAGTCGGCGAAGCTCAAAGCCCAACCGGGGATATCGGGTATGTCGGTCAATCTGCTTGTGGTAGCCGTCGCGTACCCGAATGCTCACTGTGTCGCGCACCGTCCGAAAAACGATCGGTACAATATCAAAGCGATGACCGCCCGATTGCGTCCGGACGATTTGAATCTGCATGGCATCGCCAATCGGAATCAGTGCCTGCGCAATTCCTCCCCGGTCGCGCAACTCATAGAACCGCTCACCAGCCTGCACCTCCGTGACGTACTGCATATCTTCCGCCGAAATCGTTGGGAGTAGGTCGGTCATATTGCGTTCCTGGAGATAGCGGGGAAATGTCCACCCGGTCGGCCATGTCATGGCGTGGATCCGGGCAGCCGAAAGTACACCCAACAGTGCTGCCGCAATCCAAACATACCGCATGATTCGTCCTCGAAACAGGTTGCCGTATTATAGCGCCCAAAAGTGAAGTTTTATCTTTTGGATGTATAATCATCCCAACAGACCCCGGAGATACGAATGGAAACAGAACATTTTGAAGCATTGCGGGCCATCGTCGGTCAGGAAAATCTTTATACCGATGCTGCCCATCTGCGTGCTTACAGTTACGATGCGACGCGCACCCACTACCGCCCCGAAGCCGTCATCTTCCCCCGTCACGAAGAAGATGTCCGCCGCGTGCTGACCTATTGCAATACCCACACCATTGTCTTGACCGCACGGGGAGCTGGCAGTGGATTCACCGGAGGGGCCCTCCCGAAAAACGGCGGCATTGTTCTGGCTTTTGAGAAGCACATGAACCGCATCCTGCATGTGGACATGGACAATATGCTTGCCACCGTACAACCCGGCGTCATCAACAAGGACCTCCAGCGCCACGTCGAATCCCTGGGGCTGTTTTACCCGCCTGATCCGGCCAGCGAAGCCTATGCAACACTGGGGGGAAATGTTAGCGAAAATGCCGGCGGCATGCGGGCTGCCAAATACGGACTGACCAAAGACTACGTGATGGCACTTCGGGCCGTTCGGGCCAACGGCGACATCATCCGGGCCGGTAAACACACCATCAAGGACGTTGCCGGATACAATATAGCCGGCATCCTCATTGCCAGCGAAGGTACCCTGGCCGTCATCACCGAGATCACCCTCAAGCTGCTTCCCAAGCCCCGATTTGCTACATCCTACATGGGTATTTTTCCCACCGTCGAGCACGCAATGAATGCGGTATTCAAATCGCTGGCCGAGGGTGCCAACCCGGTCGCAATGGAGTTTCTTGATAGTCTGGTTGTCCATGCCGTCAAGGAAAAAACCGGCATTGAACTCCCAAAAGAAGCCGAGGCACTGCTGATCGGAGACGTGGACGGAAATGTCCCCGAAGAAATCGCCTACCAACTGCACATCCTCGAAGATTCCTTTCGGGCCAACGGGGCTCAGGATTTTCGTATCGCCGAAGATCCTGTTGAACGCGACCGCATCTGGGATGCCCGCCGCAATGCCTCTCCCTCTGTCACCCTCTATGGAAACAAAAAACTCAACGAAGACATTTCAGTCCCCCGAAGCCAGCTTCCCAAAGCGCTCAAAGCGATTTACGCCATCGGAAACCGTTATGATCTCAAAGTTCCCTGTTTTGGGCATGCCGGAGACGGCAACATCCATGTCAATGTCATGTTTGATGGTGATGATCCGGTGCAGCTGGACCATGGGCACAAAGCCATCCGTGAAATTTTTCACATGGTTGTCGGGCTGGGCGGCACCCTCAGCGGCGAGCACGGAATCGGATTGAGCAAGGCAGCCTTCATGGACATCGCCTTTACCCCGGAAGAGTTGCGCCTGTTTCGGAAAATCAAGCAAACCTTTGATCCCAACAATATTCTCAACCCAGGAAAAATGGGACTCCCGGATTGAAAACAAAACGCCTTTTGCTCACATATTATGTCTTTATTCGTGATTTCTTTCGCGATCTTTTTGATGAGCGGCTTGGATTTTATGCTGCCAGCATGAGCTGGAGCACTCTTTTCTTCATCATTCCGCTTTTGGTGATTTTCCTCTCCATTTTGACCTACCTGCCCCTGTTTGACAGCGTGTACACGCAAATCCACACCCTTTTGGCCCACAATCTCCTCCCGACCCACTCCAAACGGATCATGGAGTACATCGATACTTTTGTCGAAAATGCAGGAAAAATGGGATTGATGGGTGTGGGATATGTGGTGTTTGCTGCGCTGATGTTTTTCCGCGATTACGACCATGTGGTCAACGATATTTTTCATGCTCCCCGCCGCCATCTTCTGCGCGCGCTCCAAACCTATGCCATCCTGATTCTACTTGTTCCGCTCCTGATTGCCGGGTCGTTTTGGCTGGCATCACTGATGGAATATGTTCCAATGGCCTCGGCACTGCACCTCGATCTTCTGGTCCCTTTTCTGATTGTATGGGGATTGTTTTATGTTACGTATCAGCTTTCCCCAAAAGAAGAGATCAAACCCTCTGCCGCTTTGATCAGTTCTTTTATTTCTTCATTGATCTGGTATCTTGCCAAAAGTGCTTTTCTTTTCTACGCACTGCACAATCACACCTATACCAGTATTTACGGTGGATTGAGTACGCTGCTTTTTTTCTTTTTATGGATCTACATCTCATGGGCCATCTTTCTCCACGGACTGCGCCTCTGCTATCTGCTCGACAAAGACGAAGAGATCCGCACCATGTAATGATCCGCCCTTTTCGGTAATGCTCCGATGGCCGTTGGGAGCCTACTTTCCTGCGATGGCGTGTGCCATGTTGATTAGATTTTCCGACCAGTGTGGGTTGAGTGGCGAAATTTTCACGACCTTGATGCCAAGTGCTTGTGCAATAATTTTGGCGCTTTTGTCCGAAAATTCCGGCTGAACAAAGATGGCTTTTGCATGCTCTTTTTTTGCTTCCTTGATGATAGAAATCAGTGCTTTGGGCTTTGGATTTTTTCCTTCAGCTTCAACCGGAATCTGGGTCAAGTTATATGCACGCGCGAAATACCCCCATGATGGATGAAATACCAAAAATTTCGCACCTTTTTTAAGCGGTTTGAGTGTTGCTTTGATTTGTTGATCAACCCGGTTGATCTCGGACACACATGCGGCGTATCTTTGTTTGTAGTATGCTGCGTGGCGCGCGTCAACCTTGACAAGACCATGATAGATATTGCGTGCAATCATTTTAACATTCGCCGGCGTAGTCCATACGTGGGGATCAAGACCGTGCTGTTCAGGATCATGCTGTGCATCTGCATGATGTTCCGTTGTATTATGGTGGTGGTGCATTGACATTTTGATTCGCGTAATGCCTTTGGAACTATCCAGAATAACCAATGTTTTGTTTTGGGCTTTGAATTTATCCAGCCATGCCTTTTCAAATTCGACACCAATAGAAAAATACACATCCGCATGTGACAGCACCCTCATCTGGTCGGGTTTTGGCTCATAGCTGTGGGGGCTTTGGCCCGGTTGGACCATGGTGATGACACGGACATGGTCCCCGCCAATTTTTTTCACAAATGTTGCCTGGGGCAATACACTGACGACTACATTGACGCGCGCAACAAGCGATAGTGTTGCAAGCAGAAATATGAAGGGTGTTTTTTTCACTTTGTCTCCTTGGGAGGGTACCTCTAAGTTGTTTTAGACTAAAATTATGCAACTGAGTTGCACGGTTGAAATTGTACACAAAAAAACTTAATGCAACTTAGTTGCATAGAACTGAGGGGGCATGAAACACAACACGAAGCTCAAAATAACGCGCGCCAGAAAACAGATACTTGAACACCTTCGGGAAGCAACGCGTCCGATCTGTTATGAGGACATCAAAGCGAGTCTTTCAATGGACAAGGCAACGTTTTACAGAAACATCATCACCTTTGAAGCGCACGGGATGATCCAGTGCTTTGAATCCAACAACAAGAAGCGGTATTATGAGCTTCTCAAAACACCCCATGCTCATTTTATCTGCACCAACTGCAACACAATACACTGCATCAAACGCGACGTGAACATCCAGCTTGAACCATACCGGGTGGACGACATCATCCTCAAAGGACTCTGCCCGCATTGTCAGGAAACACAGCGATAAAGCTTCGGCCCATCCCGTGCTATCTTGGGGCCAGCACCGACATATATGGAACAAACAGATACACCATATACCCTCCTGCGGCTGCGAGCAGGAGATAAAAGATCCAGCGCTTTCGGGTTGCCGCGAGCGAAAGGATTATGTAGAGGAAAATACTCCACAAAGGCAGGAGATGTTCGGTGTGGGTTTTGGGAAGATCAAACAGGTACATCAAGCTTCCGTCCAGAACATGCCCCTGTCCGATCAGATGCAGGACAAACGAAAGCGGATAAAAAAGAATAAACGCAACCGACAACAACGGTGACAACAGTTGCCAGGGGGTTGTCAACCCGAACACCCCATGTACCAGTGGCTGCATCAAAAGGAAAATCCCCCAGGGGATGCACACCAGTGAGACAAGATACGTGTCGGCATCCTGACAATAGCTTGTCGTGAGAAAAATATAAAAAACGCCTGCGATTGACAGCCAAAATCCCAGGGAAACAACCAGAGGCGGAAACAACGCAATCAATAGCAAGGCAATGGTCACCAGCATCGCAAAACTGACCAGCTCGATCCCCATCAACACCACCCCCCATCCCAGCAGGACCATTGTATACGATCGCAGCAACGACGGAGGGGATCCGGTCAACCAGAGGTAATACCCCAGAAGCAGCATGACGACTCCGCCCACATCACGCAGCGCATACCGATACGGAAAGTAACGCTGCTGGATCGGGCGGTATCCCAACACCAATGCTCCATAAAGGACCGCCCACAAAATCCCGAGATGAAATCCGCTCAAAGCAACCAAATGGCTCACCCCGAGTGATGCGATGCGCGTGCGAAGGGTTTTGGGGATGGGGCTTGCCAAAAAGATGGCACGGTACAATGCCTGCATGGCAGGGTCGTGGTGCTGCTGTGCGATCCATGCTCCCAGCCGCATCCGGAGCGTGGGCTGGGGTGGTGCGATCCGTTTGATGCGGCTTTTGCAATACATGCCGCCCAGATAATCACCAAACGTAATCCGCGCACTTGGAAAGAGCTGGAGATAGAGATACGCATCCTGCAAATCCGTTTTTCGCGTGGTCGTTGTATACAAGGTCTTGCCCGCATCGCTGCGCATTTTCAAAACTGTGTATTGCCGCCCATTGCGTATTTTGGGATAGGCATGGACAACGGTTGCGTGGGCATAATAAAAAGGAAGACGGACAAAAGTACGATAGGCCCGATAGTCCCAGCCCAGCCGAAATACGATCACGAGCAGCAGGGCCGCCATCACCCAGAAAAATTCCCGGGGTGTGGTGAACAGTTTCGGTTTTTCAAAGGTCACGATAGCATGTTTTAAAGAATGGGAATATCAATGTGCCCTTCACGGGTATCCATGTTGCCCGACTCGTAGATCACCTCGAATGGAGCGCTGCTCTCTTTGTTGGCATCGACAAAACGGGTAAAACGCTTCTGGAAAATGAGATCGACCGTTCCGGTGGGGCCGTTTCGCTGTTTGCCAATGATGAGTTCGGTTTCTTCTTCGATCTTTTTCTGAAACGTTGACTTGAATTCTTTTCCCTCTGCTTTGGCCCGCATCTCTTTTTCTTTTTCCATGGCTTCCCGATAGACATCATCCCGATAGACAAACAAAATAATATCGGCATCCTGTTCGATCGCACCGGACTCACGCAGGTCCGAGAGCATGGGGCGCTTGTTGTCCCGCGATTCCAGTGACCGGTTCAGCTGAGACAGTGCAACGATGGGAATTTCAAGCTCCCGTGCCAATTGTTTGAGGCCGCGCGAAATCTCCGAAATCTCCTGCTGGCGTCCCTCCCGCCCACCGTCGCCGCTCATCAACTGCAGGTAGTCGATGATGGCCATGGAAATCTCGGGATGGCGGCTTTTGAGTTTGCGTAATTTGGAGCGAACATGATGGATCGTCGCGTATCCGCCGTCATCCACGAACAGTTTGCGCCGGCTCATGTCATCCACGGCTGCAGTCAGCTGCTCCCACTGTGCCTCCCGCAGATCGCCGACCCGGAGCGCCTGGAGCGGGATGGATGTTTTGGCCGAAAGCATCCGCAGCATCAACTGCTCTGCCGGCATCTCAAGGGAAAAAAAAGCAACCCCTTCTCCCCGTTCGACCGCTTTGAGTGCCATGTTGAGCACCAGAGCGGTTTTGCCCATGGCGGGGCGGGCAGCCACGATCACCAAATCCCCTTTACCAAAACCGCTGGTACGGTCGTTGAGGTTGCGGAAGCCGGTATCCACCCCGATCAGTCTGGAGTTGCCCATCGCCTTGAGGCGGTTGATTTCTTCCATCATGGCGACGGTCACTTCACCCGATTCGCGAAAATCATTCGCGGAACTCTCCTGGGTGATTTGGTACAGCTTCCGTTCGACAAGATTCATCACTTCGTCGGCTTCGAGGTCATCTTCGATGGTCACTTTTTTGATTTCGGTCGCCAGCGTGACCAGTGCCCGCTTATTGGCTTTGGCTTTGATCTCTTCGGTATAGGCTTTGGTGTTGGTGATGGGGTTGGCTGAAAGGACATCCACCATGGCACTTTCGTCAAATTTTCCGATTTTGAGCAGCTTTTTGCGGACAAACTCTTCGTCGATCGGCTTCTCTTCGATGGCGAGCTCTTCCATCGCCGCAAACAGGTATTGGTGGAACGGTAAATAAAAATCATGTGGTTTCAGACGCGATGCAACCTCTTCTACGATCTGGGGATCGAACAGGATTGCGGAAAGGACAGCCCGCTCGACATTGAGATTGTATAAATTTTCCATGATATTGCCTATGGGGACACACTGCGTGCAGCATGGCGCTCTACTTCTTCGACAAAACGATCCACCAGTTGGTTCTCAGGCAATTTTGCGATCACTGCTCCCTGGACCATAATCAGACCCTGTCCTTTGCCAAATGCAATCGCCACATCGGCATGTTTGGCTTCGCCGATGGCATTGACCACACATCCCATCACCGAAACATCCATGGGGGTTGTAATATGGGCCGTGCGGCGCTCCACTTCAGCAACAGCGCGGACCAGATCGGCTTCGATCCGTCCGCAGGTAGGACAGGAGATGATGTTGAGCCCCTCTTGAATCCGGCCGGAATCTTTGAGGATCGCTTTGCCGACCTTGATCTCCTCTTCGAGCTCACCGGTAATCGAAACCCGCATCGTATCACCGATCCCGTCGAGCAGCAGCGTTCCCAAACCGATCGCCGACTTGATCGTGGCGTGAAAAATCGTTCCCGCCTCGGTCACTCCGAGATGAAAAGGATAGGGCACTTTGGGGCGCAACATCCGATAGGCATCCACTGTTCGTGCGACATCGCTCGCTTTGAGGGAGACTTTGAT
Organism: uncultured Nitratifractor sp.; assembly: GCA_964603215.1. GTDB lineage: Bacteria > Campylobacterota > Campylobacteria > Campylobacterales > Sulfurovaceae > S017-3. Next base: position 305 of record CAZRUT010000011.1, on the reverse strand, counting down.
GTCCGTAAAACCAAGGTCTTCGAGGTATTTGATGTTGTATTCGGCGCTGGCGACCATCCCGTCGGCGGTTGGGCCGTATTTTTTGTCGAATTCTTTTTCGAGTGAGCCGGAATTGACGCCGATCCGGATCGGGAGTTTGCGCTCCTGACAGGCCTTGACAATTTCGGTGATGCGGCTCTTCTCCCCGATATTGCCCGGATTGAGCCGTACTGCATCGACCCATTTGGCCGCTTCAAGTGCCAAACGGTAATTGAAATGAATATCGGCAATCAGCGGGAGTGCAATCTGCTCCCGAATCGCTTTGA
>CAZRUT010000010.1:0-11845 GCA_964603215.1 uncultured Nitratifractor sp. | reverse complement strand
CGAGAGAGACCATGGTGAGTGATTTAGCATCCAAATCGGGTCATCTCCTCTTCGATGTTGTGCACAATGATGTTCCGGACGGACTCCAGCTCAATAAGATTGAAGCGTTCAGAACGCCCTTGGGGCGGGACGATGCGCGCCGCAAAATTCCGTCCAAGCTCCTGCACAATCTCGATCATGTCTTTGCGGTAGTGGTTGCCGCTGACCAGCAGCATGGGCACCACCTGTACGTGTGTGATGCCGTCATGTTTCATTTGGTCTGTCAGGCTCTCCCGAATCGCATACCACGGGAACGCACCCTCCAAAGAGCATGTGTAGTTGTGCGGATGAATCCGGCGCAAAAAAGCATCGGCATAATGGACGGCATCAAGGCCCGGAAGATTGAGGACCGGGGCGCCGTGGACGATGTAGAGATTGGCCCAGCCGGGTTCGCGGATGGTGGCATCGAGATCCTTGAGCATCAGGGAGGTCTCTTTGGTTTTGTGGATAATCGCTTTGGTATGGCGAATATGTGCCGGGCTGAAAGTGCGGAAGCCTGTAACGATTCGCAGGAGCTGTTCGTGTTCATCGGCAGGAAAAAGATTGATCGAAGCCACCACCACCCGGCGGTAACCGGCACGATCTACTTCGGCCAATACTTGCGGGAGTGTGCCATAGTGTGTCCCCTCGCGGTCGAGATGCTTGAGTACCATGCGGGACGAAAACGCCAGAAACAGATCGGCCGCACCGAATCGCGAAGATAGATCCTGTTTCAGGTCGCGATACAGTGTCTGCTCGACAATGGAACCAAACACCGACACAACAACGGCTGTCCCTTTTTGATAATGGCGGTATCGTTTCACGGGCTATGCTTTGCAGTGAATCAGGCGGGCGCTGAACAGGATACTGCACCGATCACTTTTGGCATAGGCTTTGACCAGAGAGAGGACTGCCAGATCGATCAAGGGCTCGATAATGACCACCAGCATATAGGCAGCGCCGAATGTTCCGATATTGTAGAGATTCTCCGCAGAAAACCCCTGTCCGTACAGTGCCCAAAAAGCAACCCACCCCACGATTGCTCCTTCCCAAACAAGCGACATGGCGACCATTTGGGTATAGGTGATGTCTTTGTAGGCGACATGGCGGGGGACGATGGTGCGGGTGGCGGCATAGAGCATCAGCATACTGGCCAGCAATGTGGTGACGTTGATTCCGTATTGCGGCAAATCAAATGGGGCAAAAAAGAGTCCCTGAATCAGCAGTCCGGCCGCCAGTCCGATCATGGCCGGTGCAAGCCCAAAGACCATCAGCAGCGTTGTCCCGAGGATGAGGTGCACTTCGCTGACCCCGACTGGATAGTGCGGAAAGATTTCAAAAAAAACAAAAACCAGCGCTGTGCTGATCAATGAACGGAGCACCAGCGATGCGATGCCCCGTGTGCGGATCTGATCCCAGGCCAGTTTGACTCCGGCCCCGAGAACACCTGCCGCGGTTCCGTAACTCAGTAACATTTTGGCACCCTGTACCACGCCTGCTTCGATGTGCATGTTGTATCCTTTGTAATATGATGGTGGTTATTATAACGCATTTTTTGATTGGATTGTCTCCATAACAGAGTGAAAATCCGCAGCGGATTGTCTGGATCGATGTGGTGTTTAAACGGTGACGGGGGGTGCAGTTTTGCGGGGAAGGGGCGAGTAGGCCATTTTGTGGTACTGGTAATTGCTGTCCAGGCGGGTCAATTTGTGGAGGGTCGCGTACATCGCAATCACTGCCAGAGAGAAGTAACGCCGGGTATGGCCTCGTAAATGTTTCATAGCAGGGATTGTACACTAAAATTTCTGAAAGCACCGGATGTGACCGTGCTGCCGAAAGAGACCGGGGGCTCCGCTACGGCAGTGAGGCAATCGCCTGCCTGGCAATATCGATCATCCCGTCTGCCCCCGGGAGCACAGGGATCAATCCGGTACCGATCCCGCCCCAGACGGTTACCAGTGCCATCAGGCCAATCAGTACCGTACTCACATGCACCTCGAACGGATGATGCGGAAGCCCCCGTTCTTCGTTGGGGTAAAAGTACATCACTGCGATCAGTTTGAAATAGTAATAGACCGAAACAAACGCCACAAAGATACCCAGAGCCGCCAGAAAAAACTGCCCCGACTCGATGGCACTGGTAAAAATATAGAATTTACCCAAAAAGCCGATGGTGGACGGAAAACCGGACAGGGAGAGCATTGAAAGCGCCATCATTGCCGAGAGATACGGGCGGCGGCGTGCCATGCCCCGAAAATCGTTGTAGGTAAGCGGACGGGTTGCATCGGCAGCGATATAGCTGAGGATTCCGAAGGCCCCGACGGAAGAGATAAAATAGCTTAACAGATAGAACATGATGGCTGGGGCCGCCATGGGGGATTCGTGTCCCATCGCGGAAAGAGCAATGAGCATGTAGCCTCCGTGCACAATCGACGAACCGGCCAACATCCGCTTGAGGATGGTTTGGGAAATTGCGAGCAGCGATCCGCCGATCAAAGTTAAAACCGTAATGAAAACAATTGCCCCATTGCCGACCATACCGGTTTGGACATAAAAGATTAAATACATGCGCAATGCAATAGCAAAAAGGGCAACTTTGAAGGTTGACGCCATGAACATTGTGATGGGGAACGGAGCCCCAAGGTACACATCCAGAACCCATGCATGAAAAGGAACGGCCCCGATTTTGAACAGCACGGTGACCATAATGAACATGCCGGCGGCACTGAGTGCAAGGCGGTGTTCGGTACCATGCAGCTGAATGAACGTGGCCAAATCCGAAAGCACAGTCGTGCCGGCTATTCCGTACAGAATGGCGCTGCCCAAAATGAAAAATGTTCCGGCAAACGATCCGAGAATCAGGTATTTGATCATCGCCTCATTGCTCCCCGGATAATTTTTGTGGTAACCGGTGAGCGCGTAGATTCCCAGTGAGGTGAGCTCCAGGCTGACAAATGCAGCGATCAGATCGTTGGCGTGCGCCAGGGTCATCATCCCAAATACGGCAAACAGAAACAAAGCAAAAAATTCGCCGTTGTAATAATCCCGTTTACGCAGATAGATGGCATTGATCAGAAGGGTCAATGCTGCGCCACCGAGAAACATGAGATCAAACAGCGTTGCAAATGTATCGACACGGTATGTGCGCCCAAAAAGCGCTTCAAAAGCATAATATGTTTCTCCGTCTCCAAACTGTGACACTTCGACGGCGAAAGCGCTCAGGAGAAATGCAACCGCAATGTACAGATAGGATTTGAGATGGATATGTTCAATCGTACTGATGATTAACAAGACAAATGCGCCGATGATGACCAGGGTTGTGGCGATGAGTGGAGAGAGATGGGCCAGCATCATGCACCTCCCACGGTGTGGATCAGCCGGATCAGCGCATCCTGAATTTGCGGGGCAAACATGGGCGAAAAGAGTGCAGGAGCAATCCCGGTCACGATCAACAACGCCACCAGCGGTGTGAGCATCGTCATCTCGGTCCCGGTAAGATCCCGAAACGATTCTGTTCGGGGACGTGGCGTACCGAACAGAACCCGCTGCAGCATCCAGAACACAAACAGCATGGCCGCAAGCATAGATGTGGCAGTTGCGATCCCAATCCATGGATGGTAGCCAAAGGCACCGATGATAATCAGCAGTTCCGCCACGAACCCCCCTGTTCCAGGCAGTCCGGCAATGCTCAGGCTGAAGAATCCAAAGAAAAAAGCAAAACGCGGCGCCACCGATGCAATCCCGCCCAACTCCGAAATACGTACCGTGTCGGTGCGTTGATGGATTAATCCGATCATCAAAAATATTCCCGCCGAAGCCAGGGCATGGGTTGCAATAAAATAAAGACTCCCGCTCCAGGTATACATATTGGCCAGCAACAGCCCCAGCGCAATCAATGAAAGGTGTGATCCGGATGAATAGGCAAACATTCGTCGCAGATTGTTTTGGGTAATGGCATGCACTGCATAGTAAAGCATGCCCGCCAGTGCCAGCGCGATGAGGGTTGGCTCATAGAGATGCAGGACTTTGGCAAAGATACCGTATCCGAATCGCCACAATCCATAAATACCCAGTTTGGCCATAATCGCTGAGAGGACGACGAGTGCCGGTGTTGGCGCAGAACCGTACGCCGGAGCCATCCATGTATGAAACCCCAGCAAAGGGATTTTAATGACAAAGGCCAAAAGAAATCCTGCAGCCAGCCATCGGGCCGTTGCCGGGTCGAGTGGCAACGCGGCCAGATCCCGATAGGCAAAACTCCAGGCACCATGGAGTGCATAATGGGCATAGCCCAGATAAAGAATGGACAACAGCATGGCCATGGAGCCCATGATCGTGAAAATGAGAATTTTCATGGCGTGCGCGCGGTTAATGTCATGCCCGTAACGACCGATCATGATAAAAATCGGCAGCAGCATTGTTTCCCAAAAGAGATAAAACAGCACCACATCCAGTGCGAGTACCGCTCCGGTCACGCCGGTCTGCAGCAGCAGCATGTTGTACCAGTATCCGGGGGTTTTATAATGCCACATATACATATGAAGCAGCGGCATCAACAGTGCAATGACCAGCAGGAGAACCAGAGAGAGCGCATCGAGCCCAAGATAATAGGTGATACCATAGCTTTCGATCCAGGGCAAATGACGTACGAATTGCATCCCGTCACTGTGCGGATCAAATCGATATACCGTAAGAAGCGTCAGTACCAACACAATGATCCCTGAGAGCATGGCACCGGCGCGCAAAACGTCATGCCGCACCCGAAAGATGCCCATGAAAACCGCAAATACCATCGGGAGAAAAACAATGTAGGTCAAAATCACGTGCATCATCCACCTCCTGTTCCGGCAAGTACATAGAGCGACACACCGCTCACCCCCAACAAAATATAGAGCGCGTACCAGCGGACGTTGCCATTTTGGAGGCGGGCAAATCCCATGGCCATAGTCCGATAAAGGCGGATGACACTGTGGATCAACCCGTCCACAATCCGGGGATCGACCACCCGATCCAAAAACCAGCTCATGCCCCGAAGCGGTATGACAATGAGGCGATCATAGAGTCCGTCAATGTAGAGGGTATTGGCGAGTGCCTTTTGCCATGCGGCGCCATAGATGGGGGGGCGCATGGGTACGTCAGAGCGGCCAAAGCGGCGCCAGGCCACCCAAATGCCCCAAAGTGCTACCAGTACATTGAACCCATCCAGAAGGTATTCATCCCCATGCGCCAGGGGCACCGTGCGATCGGGGAGCTGAATCAGTTGCCCAAACCACATGCTGCCTCCGTACGACGCCGGGAGATTCCAGAATCCCAATACCAAGCTCCCAACAGCCAAAACAATCAGCGGATCGGTCATCAGGCGGGAGAGGGGTTTGGGGGATTGGGGTGCGCGTGGCGGAGCAACGAAGACAACGAAATAGAGCCGAAACATATAGTACGCCGTCCAATAGGCCGACAAAACCCCCATGGCCCAGATGGTGGTGTGGCCCGAAGCCCAACTGTACGCCAGGATGGCGTCCTTGCTGAAAAAACCGGACAAAACCGGAATACCACTGATGGTCAAAACAGCGATCAGCATGGTAGCATGGGTGCGGGGCATCTTGTTTCGGAGGCCGCCCATCTTGAAAATGTCCTGTTCGTGATGGAGCGCAATGATGACAGCCCCAGCCCCCATAAAGAGCAGGGCCTTGAAAAAACCATGGACGAACAAATGGAAAATGCCATGACTGTATCCCCCGAGTCCCACGGCAATAAACATGTACCCCAATTGGGACATGGTGGAGTAGGCAAGGATTTTTTTGATGTCATTTTGATGGGCGGCAAACAGAGCGGCCAACAATGCCGAAGCGGCGCCAACCGATGCAATCAGGACCCCCACATCAGGGATCCGGTTGTAAAGCGGGGCAAAACGGGCAACCATATAGACACCGGCCGTGACCATGGTGGCGGCATGGATCAGGGCGGAAACCGGAGTGGGGCCCGCCATGGCATCCGGCAGCCAGACATACAGAGGAATTTGGGCAGATTTGCCCACGGCACCGACGAAGAGGAGCAGTCCGACCAACGACAGCATGCCTGTATCGATCATGGAGAGACCGGCAAAGATCGATGCAAAATCAAAGCCACTCTGCTTCTGAAGTGTAAACAAAAGGGCCAAACCGCTTACGAAGCCAAAATCACCGACACGGTTGAGGATAAAAGCTTTATTGGCTGCCTTGATGTTGGCCGGATCCTGATGGTAGTATCCGATCAGGAGGTACGAGGCAAGCCCAACCAGCTCCCAGCCGACAAAAAGGATGATGGGGTTGTCGGCCAGAATCAGCACCAGCATGGCCCCTAAAAAAAAGTTAAAATAAGCGAAAAATTTCCCAAATCCTTTGTCGTCCCACATGTACCCAACAGCATAAAGGTGAATCAGCAAACCGACGAACGTGATCATCAGGAGCATCATGGCACTCAGGTGGTCGACCGTCCATGCTACATCAATCGTGAACGATCCGATCGTGATCCACGGGAACAGCGTGCACGTGATATGTGCGCCATCTTCGAGGTGCAGCAGATCACCGACAGCCCATATGCTGAATACAAAGGCGAGAAGGGGCATACCGACTCCGATGACGGCATACAGGGGGCGGTGGGCAAGGTTTCCAGGTGCAGACAGGTACAAAATCCCCATCACCAATGCCCCAGAAAATGGAAAAAAGATAATCCATGCCGGGAGAGACGAAATCATAATGTTCCCCCTTGTGCCAATGCCGCAAACCGGTCACTGTCAAGATGCCTTTTTTTACGGAAAACTTGAACAATCACGGCGAGAAACAGTGCCGCTTCAGCCGCAATAACCCCCATTATAATCAGTGCGATCGCCGACCCGCCTTCGTCGAGCCGCATGCGTGAAAACGTTGCCAGAATCAGGGTGACGGCGTTGAGCATCAATTCAAGCGACAGGTAGACAACCAAGAGATTCTTGCGACCAACAACCCCCATGATTCCAACGGAAAACAGAACAGACGCCAGGGCAAAAAACATATCAGGACTTACGGTCATATGCTTGCTCCTTTTTACCGATAATGATGACGCCGACCATGGCGGTCAGCAGGAGGATTGAGAGGAGTTCAAACGGGAGAATCCATCCAGAAAACAGGGTGGCTCCCAGGGACCTTGCGCGGCCCAATGCGGCCGGCACATCCGGAAACGTTCCTGCCCATACATGCACGGCCCGATTAAGAAGGTATCCCAAAGGGGCGACCACAATGGCAGCACCCAGCAGCCACCGGAATTTGAAAGGTTCGTGGGGCAGTTGGTCTTCCCGGAGATTGATGGTCGAAATCCCAATCAGTGTCACCACCACCACCCCCCCAACCGAGACCATCATCTGGGCAAAAAAGAGGAACGACTGATGCAGCAGTGCAAACAGCCCCCCCACTGCAATCAGGGCGATGAAAAAACCCATAACGATAGTTGCCACCCTTTTGGCGACAATGGTCATCAGCGCCCCGGAGAGCACCGCCAATGCCAAGAGAATAAATAATCCGTGCTCAAGCATGACTTTTCTCCGATCCAAACACACCTTTATGTGCCAGTAATTGTTCTTTTTGGAGGACAAAGTCCTCACGCCGCTTGCCGGTCAGCGAGAAAATGCCCGTATCCATGCGGATAGCATCACACGGGCATGCCTCGACGCACATGCCGCAAAACACGCATTCGAGAGTGTCGATCGCAAAGTGTGCGGGCATCTTTTCGTCGATTCCGTCGGTACGCTCGGTTGCAACAATGTTGATGCACTGTGCCGGGCATGCCGTGGCACACATGAAACACGCTACGCAGCGGATTGAGTCATCCTGGCGGTGGGTCAGACGGTGCAGGCCGCGATACCGCTCGGTGATGTCGGTGGGCTGCTCCTCGGGATATTCGAGGGTTTCGAGGGCACGAATGTCTTTGAGGTTGCTCCACAGATGCCTGAGGGTGACTTTGATGCCTGCGTAAATGGCCGGGAGGTACCCTTTTTCTTGCAAGGAATTTCCGTACCGCGGGATCGTTTTGATGCGACGGCTCATGCGGCACTCCCCACAACCACAAGGGCCGTTACAAAGATATTGAGCAATGACAGCGGCAGCAGATAACGCCAGCCGAGCTGTTGAATCTGATCGTAGCGGAAACGGGGCAGGGTCCACCGAATCACGATAAAAAACAGGTTGACCACCATCAGCTTGATGACAAACACCATGACTTGCAACAACGTCACAAAAGCGGCCGCAGGGCCTGACTTTGCGGTTGCCGCAATCATAGAAAGGAGAATCAGTTCCATGACAACCCCGACCCCGATCAGGACATAGGTGAGGATACGCGTTTCCCGGATACGCCCCCCGTCGCTTGCAACGGTCGAACGGACACGGTTATTGGCCCGCATCCAGCGGATAAACCCCCAAAACAATATCGGCAGAATAGCCATGATGCCCGTTGCGAAAAAATGGCTGTGCTCCCGCAACATTTCCGTTGAAACCCAGGGGAGTTGATAGCCGCCGAAAAACAGGGTGACAATCACGGCTGCAGCGGTATTCATCGCAACATATTCTCCCATAAAATACATGGCGAATTTCATGGCGGTATATTCGGTCATAAACCCGGCAACAATCTCACTTTCTCCTTCGGCAACACTAAACGGAGCACGGTTTGTTTCGACAAAAAGGGCTACGATCACGATGATCGCACCCAGCGGCTGCATCACGATACCCCATGCGGGTATGATGCCGCCGCTGTGCCCGCTTTGCCACTGCACCATGGTATTGAAGTCAATCGTATCGTAGCTGAGAATCATGCTGACCATCCCCAACCCCAGCGCCAGTTCATAGCTGATCATTTGGGCGGCGGCACGCAGTGCACCCAGGAGCGAATACTTGTTGTGGCTCACCCAGCCGCCAAACACGATACCGATAAGCCCAATCGCGCCGATTCCCAGATACCACAGCACGCCATAATCGACCGGGAGACCCTGGATGCGTATCGCTTGGCCACCTACCGTCACCGTGTCGGCAAACGGGATCACCATAAAGGCAAGCAATGCTGCACTGAATGTAATAATGGGGGCCAGGAGAAAAATCCAGCGCGCGTGGGTGATGTGGTCGGGAATGTACTCCTCTTTGGTGACCAGTTTGACCACATCGGCAAACGATTGCACCACCCCGCCCAGGCGAAATCCGAAGAGGTGGGTCCGGTTGGGACCGGGACGATCCTGAATCAAGCCGCATACCCGCCGTTCCAGCCATACCAGCACCGGAATCATCAGAAGGGCCAAAAGGGCCGCCAGCACCACCGAGCCGACTGTCGCCAGGATTGGAGCCAATGTCATGATATCCCTCCCGTCGTGATAGAATGCTTGCCGCAATATGTGTCACGGTACCGTGTCAGCCAGTCTGAGACGCTTGGGCTCGGGTGATGAAGGTGCAGTGCCTGTTCGCAGAATTGCTCGATGCCGTCTTCGTTGGTGATATGACCGGCATACTGTACAAACGGTGCAACAGGCAGGGTCAGAAGTGCAGCGTCCGTCTGGGCAGGCGGGTGGATGCGAAACTCAATACGCCTGAAGCCCTTGAGTATGTGGGGATGGTTCATATTGATCACCAGTACGTTGTCATCCCATGCAGGCATGGTGGTATCGCTCCCGAGGTATCGGACCCCGGCAGCATTGGCGGCACGCATGGGGCTCTTGAGCCAGTCGTCGCCGAATGCGTCATCATGGTAGGGTGCAAGCGGGGCATACAGCCGGGCACCAATCGCTTCGGAAAACTGCTGGATCGATTGCAAATCTTCTGTGTAGAGGTTGGCATCAGCCAGCACGACAATCTGTGTATGATCCTGAATGATTGCATGCAGGTGGGTGATGGCCGTATCTTCATCGATTTCCTTTCCCTGAATATGCGGAGAACTTAGAAGATTTTCCTGCGTTTCTTTATAGCTAAGTCGGCCGGTATCGCAGATAAAATCACCGTTGATGCGGGGGTTGCTTCGGGGGCGGAAACGGTAGATGGTGTCGTCATGGTATTTGGATTTGGCGTGGTCGATGTGGATGGCGCACCCTTTGGCGCACCCATGGCACACCGAAGGGGAAGTGGCAAGAAACCATACCCGCTGTTGAAAGCGAAAATCTTTGCTGGTCAATGCCCCAACCGGACACAGATCGGTGATGTTCATGGCATAATCGCTGTGGAGCGCCTCGCCCGGAAAAGGTGTAATGTACGATGCATCGCCCCGTCCGGCGACACACAGTTCGCCGCTTCCTGCCACATCGGCACAAAAGCGCACGCACCGCTGGCACAGGACGCACCGTTCCCGGTCGAGCATGACATTGCCTCCCAGATCGATGTGTTTTTCAAAATGGGATGTGTGTGCTCTGTTCCCCTGACCCTGATAAAGGCCGTACTCCATGTAATAGTCCTGCAGGCTGCACTCCCCCGCCTGATCACAGATGGGGCAGTCGACAGGGTGATTGATGAGCTCCAGTTCCAGAATGTCCCGGCGCACTTTCTCGATTGAATCCCCCTGGGTACGGACCTCCATCCCTTCCTGTATGGGGGTATCACAGGAGATTTGGGGCCGTTTCTTCCCTTCGATTTCCACCATGCACATGCGGCAGTTTCCGTCCACACCCAACGATTCGTGGTAACAGAAGTGAGGAATCGAAAAGCCCTTTTCAAGCAAAAACGGCAAGAGCATTTTCCCCGCTTCTGCCTCATAGTGACGACCGTCTATTTGGATGGAGACATGATGAGTTTTCATGATCGCCCCCCGTGTTCCCGGCCTGCATCGAGAACATGTGCAAACGCTTCAGGAAACTTTTTGATAAATGCATCGATGACACCAGAGACAGCCGGTGCAAAAACGCACACAGTTTTTCCGTTCATGGTTTGGGAGATTCCGCGAAGTTTTTCGACCGCCTCGGGTGTCCCTTGGCCCGCCAAAAGTGCATCGAGAATGCGATCGGCCCATCCGGTTCCTTCCCGACATGGTGTACATTGGCCGCATGATTCATGGTGATAAAAGGCCACAAGGTTCTTGAGTGCGGCGACCATGTCGGTCTTTGCATCCATAACAATCATCCCGCCGGTTCCCAGCGCCGACCCGATCCGGCGGAGATCCTCATAGTCAAGATGGGCGTCGGCAGCTTCCTGTGCCGTAATGACCGGTGTCGACGCACCGCCGGGGATGACGGCTTTGAGCGAGGTCCCGTTACGCATGCCGCCTCCAAAGTGTTCGATGTACTCCAGCATCGACACCCCAAATTCTGCCTCATAGACGCCGGGACGCTGGACATGGCCACTCAGCGCAAACAGCAGTGTGCCGGGTGAACGTTCTGTTCCGTACGCGCGGTAGGCTTCGGGTCCTTGTGCGACGATGAACGGCACCGTGGCAATGGTTTCGACATTGTTGACCAGGGTTGGATTGCCGAAATACCACTCCGGCTCTTTGACATGCGGTTTGAGGCGTGGATGGCCCCGTTTCCCTTCCATGGATTCCAGCAGGGCCGATTTTTCCCCGCAAATATACGCGCCTGCTCCCCGGTGAATTGTGATATCCACCCGGTAGTCGTGTCCCAAAACACGATCCCCAAGGATCCCCGCCGTGTACGCTGCGTCCAGGGCACTCTGCAGGACGGCTTGCTGTGCTGCATATTCCCCCCGCAGATAAACCCACGCGTCGTGCGCTCCGAGTGCATAACAGGTCAGAATGATCCCTTCAATCAGCAAATGCGGATCACGGGTGAGGATACGTCCGTCCTTGAATGTGCCGGGCTCACTCTCATCTCCGTTGACCACAACATATTTTGGCC
>CAZRUT010000009.1:0-12057 GCA_964603215.1 uncultured Nitratifractor sp. | reverse complement strand
TGGGTGATGAGGGTCACCATGCCGGTATCGTGCGGGCGGGGGCTGAGCTCCGAAAAATAGACTGCGTCATCTTTGACGAAAAACTCCACGCCGAAAATTCCCCTTCCTCCCAGTCCGTCCGTAATTTCTTTGGCGATCTTTTGGGCCGTGAGGCGTGCAGCTTCGCTCATGGGCATCGGTTGCCAGGAGAGGACAAAATCCCCATCCTCCTGTCGGTGCCCGATCGGATCACAAAAGTGTGTGCCGGTTTCGTTGCGTACGGTCAGCAGTGTAATCTCATAGTCAAACGGGATAAATTCTTCGACGATCAGTTCACGGGCATCCCCCCGGGCCTCTTTGGCAATCTCCCAGGAGCGCTCGATGTCCTCGGGCCCTCTGGCGATACTCTGTCCGTGCCCCGAACTGCTCATGACCGGCTTGATCACGCACGGAAACCCGATACGCATGGCCGCATCAGTTAGTGCGTCCAACGTCGCGACAAACATGTATGCACTGGTGGTGATTCCCAATTCTTCAGCGGCAAAAATACGGATATTTTTTCGGTTCATGGTTTTGTTAACCGCTTCGGCGTTTGGGATGACATGAAAGCCCCGTTTTTCTGCTTTGAACAGTGCCGAAATGGCAATTGCCTCGATCTCGGGAAGAATGTACGTGGGCTGCTCCTGCTCAATCAGCTTCAGCACGGATGCTTCGTCTTTCATGTCGATGACGTAGCTGCGGTTGGCCACCAGATGCGCCGGAGCGTTTTCGTATCGGTCCACTGCAACCACCTCGATGCCGAGGCGCTGCGCTTCTATGGCCACTTCTTTGCCCAGTTCGCCGGAACCTAAGAGCATGATTTTAGTAGAGCCTGGGTGCAAGGGGCTGGTAAATGTCATAAGATGCCTTTCGCGAATGAATTAAAAAGCTGTGTGTCTGGGCATCTTGTATGTTGTGTGCCCGGATACGCCAACGTATCAACCGTATTTTATCAAAAAATTTTATGGTCAAGGCATACGGGGAGCAAGAAAATGGGAGCAATAGCAGTAAAAATGCACCTTCCGCCCGTGATATCGTGCGGACGGATGGGTGCGCGTTAGAGGCGCGCTTCGTAGCGGCGCAGCATGAACAGTTTTTTGAGAATCTTTTTGCGGGTGGCAATTTTCTCTTTTTTGCGTTTTTCGGTCTGGGTCTCGAAGTGCTGGCGGGCGCGGGCTTCGGTTACGATGAGGTTCCGGTCGCACTGGCGCTTGAACTTCCGATACGCATCTTCAAACGTATCGCGCGGGCTGACGATAATTCCTGGCATACACACACCCCCTTCCTGTCATAATTTTTTCGGCAGCGTACGCCAAAAGTTTGACAAAGTTCGGCATTATATCGAAACGAAATTAATCCTTGTTGGAATCTGCCGGGCTCTGCAAGGGAAAAATATGGTAAAATATTTCGAACTGGCCCCGCCAAACATACTGCACAGAGCAACACGCCGAAGGAGGCACCGCATGAGAAAAGTATTTACCAATTGTTACGCCATGGATCAACGCTGTTACGATGCATACGGTTTGACCGAAGACATTCTGATGGAACATGCTGCCGAAGGGATGGAGCATTACATCCGCCACCACCTCGAAGATGCCACATCGATCCTCATCATTTCGGGGCCGGGCAACAACGGTGCCGATGGCATTGCTCTGGCGCGCTTGATGCAGTTTGCTTTCTCCGATGTCAAGCTTTTTCTCCCGCTGGGAGTACGCTCTCCTATGGCCAAGCGCCAGCTCGAACGGGTTCAAAGGCTCGACTATGTTGAACAGGTAGAGGCCGTATCCGAAGCCGATATCGTCGTCGATGCGCTTTTTGGTGCCGGTTTGTCACGCCCGCTTGATGAACAGACCGAAGCAGTCATCAACGCCATGAATGACCTCAACGGATTCAAGCTGGCATGCGATATCCCCTCGGGCATTGATGAAAAAGGGCGCGTGCACTCGGTTGCTTTCGATGCCGACGCAACCATCACCATGGGGGCACGCAAAGAATCGCTCTACAGCGACGGTGTCAAAGACATCGTCGGCGAGATTGTCCGGGTTGATCTCGGGCTGCGGTACAACTACTATACTCAGGATATGCCCGTAGCGAGTTTTTTGCTTGACCGTGAAGACATGGAGCTCCCCAACCGTACGTTTTCGCAGGTAACCCACAAAGGTACGTTTGGACATGCTGTTATTTTTGGCGGCGACAAAGCCGGTGCCGCCATCCTCGCCGGTATGGCAGCGAGCCGATTTGGTGCGGGGCTGACCACCCTTGTCTCACACGAGTCGATCACGCCGCCGCCCTACATCATGACGGCATCCGAAACCCCCGACACTGCATCGGCTCTGGCCATTGGCATGGGGCTTGGACATGACATGGGCAGTGATTTTTTGCGCCGCCAGGTGGTGGAACGCTATCTGCCGGTTCTCCTCGATGCCGACAGCTTTTACCATCCCGAACTGCTGGAAATTCTCCACCAAAAGGAGCGCGAAATTGTCCTGACTCCCCATCCCAAGGAGTTTGCCATCCTTTGGAACGCCTTGACGAATGAGTCGATTGCCGTCGCTGATGTGCAGGCGGATCGTTTCGGAGCCGTGCGCCGCTTTAACGCCCTTTTCCCCCATGTAACGCTCCTGCTCAAAGGGGCCAACATGCTCATCGCCCGGGAAGAAAAACTCTACATCAACCCCTATGGATCTTCCCGCCTGGCCAAAGGGGGGAGTGGTGATGTCCTCAGCGGACTGATCCTTGCTTTGCTGGCCCAGGGGTACAACGGAGCCGAAGCCGCCATCCACGGCTCCCTTGCCCTCACTGCAATCGCCGGGACCGATCGTGGGGCAGACTTTGCGATGCTTCCTACCGATCTGATTGACGGCATCACCCGCCTCGGAGCCGAGTCCGACATTCCGTAACTCCATGGCGCTGCGCTGAAGTCCGGAGCCGACAACGCCCTCCTCGGATACGCTGGATTTGTCTGGGGTGTCCTGTAGAGAATAGAGTTATCCGCTAATAGGTAAACAAGGAAACGGAAAACTCTTTGGGAAGTTGTAAGATGAAAGTGTAAACAAAAAACAAGTCCGAAGGTTAAGCCCAACCTTCTGATAGTGACAGTATAACCGACAGGTGTTAACCCCGGGTCAACGGACGGTGAACGGATCGTTAACCATCCGCTATATTTCGGTCAATTGTTCCAAAATCAGTGTGACCTGCTCAATGCGATCCAGGAAACTTTGCTTGGAGGCACGTTCGCGAACCGTATGGTCACCATCGCCGAAAGGCCCCCAGCCGTCGAGCGTCGGTACGCCACAGGAAGCGACAATGTTGGCATCGCTGACGCCGCCCCGTTTTTCGGTAGCGAAGGTGATGCCGCAGATGGCATTGATCCGCGCCACAAAACGGGCCTGAGCTTCCGAGGGTGCCATGACATCCCGCTGGATTCCGCCCGAGAGACGTGCCTGTGTATCCGGAACATGACGTGCGGCCACGATCGCTTCAATTGCCTGCAGGACACGGTCACGCTCTTGGGCAGATGTATAACGAAGCTCCAGCGTCAGACGCGCCGTCGGTGAAATGGTATTGGCGCCAATACCGCCTGTGATTTCCCCGACATTGACAGTGGTTTCCCGGGTCAGATCGGTCAGGGCAACAAGCCGCTGAAGCTTGTGGGCGGCTTCGAGGTTGGCATCGGCACCGTCACGGTAATGGTTGCCGGCGTGTGCAGCCCGCCCGGTGATGTCGATAAAAAATGTTCCGACCCCTTTGCGCCCGATGACCACTTCATTGTGCCGACCGGCTGCTTCAAATACCATGCAGTAGTCGTATGATTTTGCAAGGGATGCGGTCAGGTATTTGCTGTCATCACTCCCGGTTTCTTCATCGCTGACGAGCAGCATGTCGATGTTCTCAATTGTCCCGCGATGAGCGTGAAGACGCCGCAAAGCCTGCAGCGCAACATAATTGCCCCCTTTCATGTCGCACACGCCTGGTCCATAGATCCAGGCAGCATCTTCCGAATAGTCTTCAAAGTCCCCAGGCGGGAACACGGTATCAAGATGCCCCAAAAGCAGAATTCGTTTGCCCTTTTTGTTCGGAGCGACAAAATGGAGATGATCGCCGATCTCTCCGCGCGGGTGCCGCTGAAGGGCATAGCCCAAAGATTCCATCCATTCGGAAAATATGGCACCATTCGCATCGACGCCCGCTTTGTTTTTCGTCCACGAGTTGATTTCGATGATCCGTTTGAGCTCATTCCAGTCATTTTGTTTCATAATTCGCCCCTTTTCATGAAGATATTTTAGTAAGAAATAGTAGAATTAGAGATTAAATTATCCAGGGTGCCGTTGTCCGGCAGGCCCTAAATACACTACAGGAGTTGCGATGGGACGAACAATCGGTATGTGGATGTATCAGAACGGTGGTGGCGCAGCCATTGAAAAAACAATCGTCGCCAAACTCAGAGCACGCGGGATCGAGACCAAAACCGGAATCAACCTCCGCCATGCAACGGCAAAAAATGGGCACATCCATCACGGCGAACTCCAGGTGGACGCGCTGGATCTGTTTTTTTCCTATAATGCAGGAGAACAGACACAATATCAAATGTTTCTCTACCAGGCCCTCAACCGCGTCATGCCCACCATCAACTCTTATGACGCTTTTGCCCTCACCGAGGATAAATTCCAAACCGCTTTCTACCTGCGGCAACATGGTGTGGCAACGCCGAGTTTCAAACTCTGCCATCGTGACGACGGACACGAACTGAAAAAAATTATCAAAGAGTGGAATCGAATGGTGTACAAGCCAACCGATGGATGGGGTGGTGTTGGATTGACAAAGATTGAAAACGAAGTGACCCTCGATACCCTTTTGCCCTTTCTCAACCAGATGGATTTGCGCTTTTTTTATGTGGAAAAATTTATCGATTACGACAACACCGATTACCGTGTCGACATTGTTGACGGTCAATTTGTCGGGTGTTATGGGCGCCGGGCCGGCAGCAGTGACTGGCGCACAAATATCACCAGTGGTGGATCGGTTTTTCTTCGGGAACCCAACGACGACGTGATCGATCTGGCCATACGGGCAGCCCAGGCATGCGGAACCGATATTGCCGGGGTAGACATCATCTATGACCGGGAGCATGAGACATATGTCGTCCTGGAAGTCAACGGCATCCCTGCATTTGCTACCCCCGAGCAGGAAAAAATCGGACTCAACTTCAACGAACGCAAAGTAGACTTGATTGTCGATCTCATCGACCGAAAAACGCAACCATAAATTTATCAGGAGATCCCCATGGCCAAAAAGAAAAAGAAAAAACTCCCCAAACTCGGACTGCTCTACCTCGATCACGTGCTCCGCTTTTTTGATACATCCAACTTCAAAGGGTGGCCCGACAGGATCGAAACCGTTGTGTACCACTGGAAGAACGATCAGGCACGCTTCATTCGTGAAGTCAGGCGCAAGAAAATCGATGTGCTCATCGGCAACATCCCCGCTACGGCCTATGAGACATTTCGGCAGATTGCCCGTGCATTGCCGGACGTGCAATTCATCCCTTCGCTCGATACGCAGTTTCCCAACAAGTCCAAAGAGAATGTCACGCGGTTCGCATGGAAATACCAGATTCCTGTTCCCAAAACATACATTTTCTATGATCGACAAAAGGCAAAACAATTCATCGACAGCACTTCGTTTCCGAAAATCATCAAAAAGAGTTACGGCCCCTCAAACTACGGCGGTTACTTCGTCCACAAAGTTGACAGTGCACAGGAGGCCCACAACCTGCTGGCACAAAAAAAATACCATCCCGTCTATCTGCAGGATTTTGTACCGATGGAGGCCGATGTGCGGGTGATGCTCATTGGGCACAAACCGGTCTGCGCCTTTTGGCGGCGCCCGCCCAAAGGGGAGTGGCTCACCAATACATCCCAGGGGGGAAGCATGGATTATCAAGATGTCCCCAAAGAGCTTCTTGACCTGGCGGTACGTGTCTCCAAGGCGGCCAATGCCGAATATTGGGCGGTGGATGTGGCGGTAGGAAAAGATGGCCGATACCGTCTTTTGGAGTGTGCAACAGCTTTTGCGGCCTTTCCATACATCCGAGACTGGATCGGACAGTATCTGATGTGGAAATTCTCCGATGGGCGTTTCCCGTTGCCCCATATTCCACTCTACAACTGGGAGGAATTAGGCAAAATGAACGCTTCCGTCCTGCGCACATTGCGTTACATCACATTTGGCCGGTATTCTCCCAGTTACGACGGCGCCTACTTTCTCGATAAAAAAATCAAAGAGACTGTTGAGGGGGAGGTGTACCTCCATGAGCTGGATACCCGGTACCCAATCCTGCGCACCGAAGAGCGTCACGGCGAAGAGTGGCCAAGCGAACAATGGAACTTTCAAGACAATTACGGCCACACTGTCCGCAAAGTCCATGCCCAGAGCAATCCCCATGCCCCGCGTGACGAAAGCGCCGAAAGCGCCCGGCCTTCCGTGCAGCTCGACGCGGAAACTCTGGAAAAGATTTTAATGACCGTTGAGGGAATCGGCAAAAAAAAGGCGGCCAAAATCCTCCGCCATTTTGAGCCCACCGAACTGATACGCATCATGGAACAGGGCGCAGAAGTACTCGGCGAAGAACTTAATTGGTTCAAGAAAAAAATGGTAAAACAGCTGAACACAGCCTGGAAAGATTTCAAAAAAACTCTTGCATGATACCGTGCCCGGTTCACGGGCGCACCATGGGAACCGTGCGCCCGCAAGGCGATTTTCAGCATAAGATTGTTACAGTAACCTTCAAAACCATACAAAGGGAAAATCGTGAACAGTGCAGTCCGATGGGTCATGGTGTGGATGGGCGCTTTGGTTTTGGCCATGCCCGGTTTGGCCGCCGAGGTTAAAATCAATCAAAGCCTTGAGAAATTCGTGGTGGATGTGATGGGGGTGCCGGTGACGATCGAGCGCAATCAGGATACCCTGCACCGCCTCCAAAACAGCTATACCAAGACGTCGCGCCCCTGTCCGCCTTTTTGCATCCAGCCGTTTGCAATGGTTCCGGGCGTGCAGACGATCGGCGAACTGGAGTTGATCCGGTTTATGCAAAAAGATGTTGCCAAGAACCAAGGCGTACTCGTGGATGCCCGTATGCCCAAATGGTACCGCGAAGGGACGATTCCCGGTGCGGTCAACATCCCCTTTTCAATTTTTTCCCGCACCCACGGCGACCAGTACATCAACAAACTCCTCCCGCTTCTCGGCGCACAGAAATCCGGAGGAGCGTGGCAGTTTGACCGCGCACAGAAAATGGCCATTTTCGACAATGGTCCCTGGTGTTCACAAGCCAACCTCGCGATCAAAAATCTATTGAAGCTGGGATACCCACGGAGCAAGATTCTCTATTATCGGGGCGGAATGCAGTATTGGCAGATTCTGGGATTTACTACGCTGAAACCGCAGGAGTAGCATGAGGATGCTTCGATTTGTTTTTGTGCTGATCATCATGGGCCATACGCTTCTTTTTGCCGTCAGCGACAAAGAATTGGGTGTGACAATCGACCTGTCGGGCAAGCAGAGGATGCTGACCCAGCGGATGGCCAAAGAGGCGCTCCTGATCATGCTTGATCGTGCTGCCGACGTGAACAGAAAGAGACTCCGCGCCAATGTAAGACTTTTTGACAAAACCCTCCAAGGCTTGATCGGCGGCGATCGTGATCTTGGCCTGGTGCCCGTGCAGGATGCTGCCATACAAAAGCAGCTCGCCCATGTAGCCAAGCTTTTTGCCCCGTTCAAGGCTTCGGTAGCCGCGATCATCAGCGGCAAGGCGACGGATGCAGATTTCAATCAGGTTGTGTTGAAAAAAAACATGATCCTTCTCAAAGAGATGAACAAAGCCGTTTACATGTACGCGGCTCTGACCGATCAGGCAGAAAATCAAGCCCTCAAAATGGCGACCAACATCAATTTGGCCGGCAAGCAGCGGATGCTGACCCAGCGCATGGCCAAGGACCTCCTCATCGCGTCGATGGCGTCTCCCAAAGACCGGGTGCCTTATGTGCGGGACTTCAAAGCGTGTCAGGCTTTGTTTGACCGGACGATCGCGGGACTGATCGATGGGGACAAGAAACTCCATTTGATCAAGACCGAACTTCCCAATATTCGCGATCAACTCGAAAAAGTGCAGGCAATCTGGAAATTGAGGCAACGGACATTTGCGCAGGCCGTCGAGAACCAAAACGCGCTTGCCCATGCCGTCGAGAGCTTGGATACGCTGATGACAGAGATGAACACTGCCGTCCGGCTCTATACCCAGTCCATCGTTCGGCAAAAGCTCCGCAAGCGTCTCTCCTCCATCGTCAATGCCTATATCGAAGAGAAGGGTGTCCTGCGCAGCCTGGTGAATATCTCCGGCAAACAGCGGATGCTGACTCAGCGGATGAGCAAACTGGCGATTCAGTGTGCTCTTGGGCTGAAGCGGTCCGAGAGTTGTGCGGCGATGGGGGACTATCGCAAGGAGTATGCCCGGGCACTGGTGCTGTTTGTCCGAGGTGACTCCGCCCGGAAGATTCCGCCTGTCCGAGACCAATCCATTCAAGAACAGATCAAAAAAATCTTGATGTTGTGGAAGCCGTTTTCACAGGCGGTACGGAAACTTTCGACTGCCCAGGGGAGAGAGAAAACTGCGCTCCTCTATATACTCCGACACGAACACGCTCTGCTTACAGCATCCGATCGACTCGTCAAGCTCTACGAAACAGAGAATCCGGATCAGGACGCGCTGCAAAAAGCACGCCTGCGGGTCGTCAATGTTGCCGGGCGGCAACGGATGTTGACCCAGAAGATGACCAAAGAAAAACTCCTCTGGCTCAAATTGGGAAGCGACAAGCAGGAAAAAAGGATGTTTCAGACCATCAAACTGTTTGAAACCTCTTTGGCGGGCCTGATACACGGAAGTGCCAAAATGGGCTTGCCGAAGGTCACCAATGTTGCGATCAAGAATCAGTTGAAGAAAGTTGAAGCGATTTGGAAAAAAATCAAGCCGCTTTATATCAAAAAAATCTTATCATCCAAAGAACTGATGGCACTGATTCGTGTGAATCCCGTGCTGCTCCAAGAAATGCATCGTGCCGTCGGGATGATGGAAAAAGCCATAGAATACTAGAATATAAAGGAGAATGTCATGGGTGATTATGGTGGTCGCTATGTTGAACCAAAGGGGGGGAAAAGACTGATTTATTTCCTCATCGCAGTCATTGCACTGTTGCTGATCGCAGCGATTGGGATCATCGTGTATCTCTCTTCCCAAATGATGGAAATGAAACGCGATGCGACCCACGCAACACCCCCTGCCCGGCAGACAAGACCTTTGGCGTTGCCCGCGTCCCCGACCAACACGGCGCCGGTCACAACACAAGCGGACACAATAGCGCCCCCCCAGCCGGCCAAAGCCAAACCGGCCAAAAAATCCTCAACGCACTTGGCGACTGAAGACATTGCAACCATCGTACAAATGGTGATGGCGCAAATGCAAAAAAACCAACCCAAAGCATCCCCGCCTTCCGAGACCATGCAACTGCCAAAACCATCCCGACCGCAACAAAAGGTGCGACCGGTGAAACCACCTGAGACCCCAAAAGTTCGTCAAGCTGCTGCACCCGAAGCATCGGCTCCAACAGGGGAACTGGACAGCATGATCCGCACGCTGGAAAGTGCGGATGTGGATACCGTAGAAGAGCATCAGCCGGTGTTGACGGCGCGCAATACGAAGGGCCTGACACAGGCACGTGCCAGCAAGTCTCGCCCCAAAGCCAACGATAATTTCAACAAAGTTGTCGTGGATGACAGTGGCGATGATTTTTCTCAGCTCAGCAGTGAGGTGGACCAGCTGGTGCAGGAGGAGCGCCTTCCGGAAAGCAATTACGAGAAAAAGATGAAGCAGGAAGTGGCTGAACGCCAAAACGAAATGCGTACTATTGTTGTCCGCGAGGGCGATACCTTGATGGCGATTGCGAAAAAAGCCTATCAGGACAGCAGCAAATATCTGAAAATTCTTCAGGCAAACCCCGGCATCATCAAAAACCCCGATCGGATCTTCGTGGGTCAAGTACTGCGTGTGCCGAAGTAGGAGGGGGACATGACGAACATCATACACAGAGGAACACAGATTGGCTGGATCGCCCTTTTGGGTATTGGGATGTTGGCGGCCGGCAACCTGAGGGTTCCGGTCAAAATTCAACAAGGAACCCCGTATTACTATGTCAAACAGAGCGGCCGCACAATCAAAGTTGAGCGGATACAGGATGTGGCCAACCGGCTGACCGACGACTTTACCAAAACATCGCGCAGCTGCCCTCCGTACTGTATTCAGCCGATCCAAGTGGCCAAGGGGGTCGAGACGATCGGAGAGCTGGAATTGATTCAGGCGATCAAGCAGCCTGATGTTCTCCTGGTAGATGCCCGGCCCAAGGCATGGTTTGTTCTTGAGAGTCTGCCCGCCTCGGTCAATATCCCCGAGAAAGTGACCCGAACTGCCCAGGCAAAAAAACGTTTATTCAAGCTTCTGGCCAACAGACGCCTGATTGTGTATGGCAATGGCGTTTGGAGCCCCGAAGCAGCCCAGTTTATCGTGCACATGATTCGTCTGGGTTATCCACCGGAAAAACTCCGTTATTATCGTGACGGACTGCAGGGATGGAAATTGTTGGGGCTGACGACGGTGATCCATCAGAAGCATCAGGTGCAATGATGCACAACCAATCAGACTGATCATGCTGACATTATGATGATGTATCGACGGCTCTTTGTGCTGGTGTTGATGCTGTGGCGTCTTGATGCGGCCACGATTCGGGTTGCTCTGGCTGCCAATGTCAGCTATGCTATGCCGGAGCTGATCCATGCATTTCATCGCCATCATCCAGCTGTCCGGATCCAGACAACCGTGGGGGGAAGTGGCAAACTCGCAACCCAGATCGAGCACGGTGCCCCCTACGACCTGTTTCTCTCAGCCAACTTGGCCTATCCACAAAAACTTTATGCCCAAGGAAGCGCTTTGCACGCACCCCGGGTATATGCACAGGGCGCCTTGGCATATCTGAGCAATACGCCCAGGGATTTTTCACGGGGCATGGCCCTGTTGCGCGATCCTTCCATCAAAAAAATTGCCGTTGCCAATCCCAGAACCGCTCCGTATGGTCAAGCAGCTTTTCAGGCGATGAAAACCTCCGGTGTATTGGAGGCGGTGCGCGCCAAATTTGTTTTTGGTGAATCAATTGCCCAGACGGTTACCTATGCTGTTCGGGCGGCGGATATCGGTATCGTAGCGCAATCGGCACTGTATGCTCCCCAAATGGCACGCTACCGTCATGGCCGGAACTGGCAGGAGGTTTCGGCACGCCTTTATCACCCCATCGATCAAGGAATGGTGATGCTCAGGCGGGCAGCCAAGCGTCCGGCAGCCCGTTTGTTTTATGACTTTCTCCTTGCGCCCGAATCGCGAGCGATTTTGAAACGCTTTGGGTACCGGGTGCCATGATCCGTTTACAGGAGATGGATTGGACACCGTTCCTTCTTTCATTCAAACTGGCTGTTCTTACGACGGCAATTCTTTTTTTTGTTGGCCTACCGCTGGCGTGGTGGCTGGCCAAAACCCGTAGTCGCCTGAAGCCGGTTGTGGAGACATTGACGGCGCTTCCGATCGTGCTCCCCCCTTCGGTACTGGGGTTTTATCTGCTGTGGGCGCTGGCCCCGCACACACCGATCGGAACGGTACTGGAGCAGACTTTCGGGGTGAAGCTCCTTTTTAGTTTCGGCGGATTGGTCGTAGCCAGCTGTCTTTATTCGCTCCCGTTTATGGTACAGCCGCTCCAAGGCGGATTTGAAGGGCTGGATCCGCACATGCTTGAGGCAAGCTATTTGGCGGGAAAATCCCGCTGGACGACCCTCTGGCGGGTCGCATTGCCGAATATCAAGCCGGCATTGCTGACTGCCCTGGTCATTACGTTTGCCCATACGGTCGGGGAGTTTGGTGTGGTGCTGATGGTGGGCGGATCCATT
>CAZRUT010000008.1:0-12321 GCA_964603215.1 uncultured Nitratifractor sp. | reverse complement strand
ATCGGCTTTCAGTTTCTGGGCAGAAACGATTTCCACCAACAAGGCCGGGTCCAAATAGCTTGCTTCAAATAAAATTTCTTCCGTCTCATCATCGGCACTATACGCGCGGCTTTGATCAATTCCGACAGCCGAAAGCGTCTGCTGATCGTGCATGATCAAAACCATGCCGTGTTTGCCGCTTGTGACTTTGAGGGTGATTTTTTCCGCATCGTTGTAAAGCTTTTTGGCATCGTATGCGCGCAACACGACCCCGGTAGCATGCATGGCATACGCCACTGCAGCCTCAAGCCTGGAGGCAGATTCCCGCTCCACGAACGCCAGGCGCAATGTCTGCAAAAAGCGTGCACCCATCCCAGAATTGTCTGCCAGAAAATATTGCAGATTGGCTGTCGTTCCCTTGTCACTTTGAATCGCAATCTTGCGGGCGATCCCCACATTGCTTTTGTTGATTTTGGGGGCGGTGAACGGTTTGGTCGGCCGATCCAATGCGGCACTAAGGTCGCGGGCAACTCCGTGTATACTCAGGCAATCACCCCGATTGGCTGTCAATTCCAGCGCGATGACGGTATCCGCAACTTTGGGATAACTGCCCAATGCACGGCCGACTTCCAGCGTGCCGATGCTCGCATCCAGAATCATGATGCCGTCGTTGGTCTTGGGCAGTCCAAGCTCCTCGCTGGAGCATACCATCCCAAAACTCTCTGCGCCCCTCAGTTTGGCCGGTTTGATGGTGAAACCGCCTGGCAAAACAGCTCCGATGGTCGCCACGGCCACATATTCAGCCTCCACGACATTGGCGGCCCCGCAAATGATTTGTTGCGGTTCATCGACACCGATATCGATTTGACATACGTGTAACTTGTCGGCGTCGGGATGTTTGCCACAGGCAACAATCCGACCAATAACCACATTGTCCGCAACAGCATACTCTGTCAGGCTGTCCACTTCCAGGCCGATGGCATTGAATGTAGCATACAAGGTATCGTTGGAGATCCCTTCCAAATCAATAAATTCTTCGAGCCAACTGCGTGTAACAATCATGTGAACTGCTCCAATAAACGAATATCCCCTTCAAACAGGCTGCGCAGGTCGGGGATTTTGTGTAGAAGCATCGCAAAACGCTCCACGCCAAGACCAAATGCGTAACCGCTGACATCCTCATAGCCGACAGCCTTGAATACATTGGGATCAACCACGCCGCTCCCCAATACTTCCAGCCACCCGGTATGCGAACAAACCCGGCAGCCTTTGCCCTTGCAAAAAATACAGCTGATGTCCACTTCGGCAGACGGCTCGGTAAACGGGAAAAAACTGGGACGAAACCGTACATCCACATCCCCAAACATGTGGTGAAGAAAATCGGTAAGGATATATTTGAGGTTGGCAAAACTTACCGCACCCTCCGCTTCAACGACCAGTCCCTCTACCTGATGAAACATCGGGGTGTGCGTCAGGTCATAGTCACGGCGGAAAACGCTGCCCGGAGCGATGATGCGAATCGGTGGTTTTTGGGACAGCATGGTACGAATCTGCACCGGCGAAGTGTGGGTGCGCAGCAAACGTCCGTCGCCGAAGTAGAACGTGTCCTGCATATCCCGTGCCGGATGAAATTTTGGGAGATTGAGTGCTTCGAAATTGTGAAAATCATCCTCAACCATCGGCCCCGTCTCTACCGCGAAATTCATGGCAACAAAATAATCGATGATGGCATCCATTGTGGCCATCACCGGATGCAACGCGCCCGCTTCACGCTCGGTACCGTAGAGCGTCACATCCAGTGCTTCGGCCTGCAGCTGCGCATCAAGTGCCTGGGCGGCCAAGACAGCATGCCGCGCGTCAAACAGTGCCTGCAATGCAGCTTTGCGACGATTCAAGCCTTCGGCAAATGCCTTTTTTTCCGGTCCGGGAATATCTTTGAGTTTGGCAAATTCTGCCGCGAGGATCCCTTTCTTTCCGAACAGTTCCACGCGAATTTTCTCCAGCGCTTCCAGTGTATCGGCTGCATGGATTGTGGCGTCTAATTGTTTCATGGCACCTCTTTGTTCCCCAGAAATTTCATGCGTAGATGAGGCGTGATTTTATCCAAAAATTGCTAAAAGCCCATCTCTTGTCTGAAAATATGGTATACTTTTCTAAGAAAATCTCCAGAAAAAAGGAATCATAATGTGCCTCTTTTGCCAAATCGTCTCCGGCGATATCCCCAATAATACTGTCTTAGAGAATGACGATTTTATCGCATTTCACGACCTCTATCCCAAGGCGCCGGTTCATGTACTTATCATTCCCAAAGAGCACGTAGACTGTTTTCAGGATGCAGATTCTGAAATGATGGCAGGATTGACAGTTTTTGCTCAGGATGTTGCCCGCACACTTGGATTGGACCAGGCCGGCTACCGTCTCATCACCAACAATGGGGCCGACGGAGGACAGGAAATTCTCCACCTTCATTTTCATATGCTCGGTGGCGGCAAACTCACATGGGATCATCTCCACGAGGATGTCCATAAAAATATTTAGGGCACCTCTATGAGTCTGTCGGGCTTATCTCATTGAAGCGAAAAATGTACTCTTTTAGGCATATTTTCGGCTCGTTTGAGGCGAGTAGCCATGCTATTTAACGAAAAGGAGCCGAAAACAGGGCAAAAGAGTGCATTGTGCAGCCAATGGAACATAAGTCCGACAGACTCCTATGTTTACGGCGCACGGAACAACGTACCGCCGCTGCGCTGACCATCCAAAAGAAAACTGCGCACATCTTTCAGGTCAAACCCGCTGGCCAGATACATTGCATGGCCATGATGCATCAAAAAATCTGCTGCCTGGAGTTTGGTCACAATGCCTCCGGTAGCAAAAGGCATATTGGGGGTATCCTCGGCACTCAGTTCGCTCGGATCCAGATGGGTCACGACAGCACGACGCTGTGCATCACGGTGGCGGTTGGGATCTTTGTCGTACAATGCATCGATGTCGGAGAGGATCACCAGCATGTGGGCATCAAAGTAATGCGCAGCGTGGGCTGACAAACGATCATTATCCCCGAAAATTAGTTCGTCGATACTGACGGTATCATTCTCATTGACTACCGGAACGACTCCATGCATCAACAGTGCATCAATAGCGGCTTTGGCATGCACCGTGGCTTTGCGCGAATCAAAAACATCCGCACTCAAAAGTACCTGCGCACACTGTTGCCCATGGTCCCCAAACAATGCTTGATACATACTGAGCAGCAGCGGTTGGCCAATGGCGGCAAGGGCTTGACGATTGGCCACTGTTTCGGAATCAAATGCCACCCGCGTAGCGCCGGCCGCTACAGCGCCGGAACTGACCAGAATCACCTCGCGGCCGACCGCCATCAAATCTACGATCAGCGTTACAAGTGCCGCCATGCGGTCTGTGGCAATCGCGCCCTGCTCTGTCAGTACATGTGAGCCCACTTTGATGACAATCCGTTTCATGCTTCTTCCTTGTGTATCCCGAAGGCCTCATGTTTGGCTTGGACTGACCGTGCCAAGGCATACCGGAGGGCATCGGTATTGCGCTGGGCCACTGCCGAGATGGGGAGCACGAAAACCGGCAGATGAGACGCAAATGCCTCCCATGTTTCGCGTGGTTGCATAAAATGGGCCCATCCTTCTTCGACCGTGTATTCCTGCAATACTTCATTGGGCTCCAGCCCGAGGTGTGTCAAAAATTCTTGCGTCTTTTTATGAACCGCTTCAGGACTGAGCGCATCGATTTTGGTAATAGCAACTGCGTGGGGGCGTGCAGCAAGCTCCGAAGAGTAGCGGGCCAGCTCCCCCTGGAGTGTTCGGTACTGATAGATCATTTCGCGGTAATTGGTTGCATCAATGAGCAGCAGCAAAGTCCGCGTCCGTTCAATGTGACGCAAGAAATCCAATCCCAAGCCCCGACCATCACTGGCCCCCTCGATAATCCCGGGAATATCGGCCATCATGAACGCATCAAATTCACCCACCATCACCACGCCCAGCCTGGGGGTCAAAGTGGTAAACTCATAATTGGCTACCTGGGGACGGGCGTTGGAGAGGGCGGCGATCAGGGTCGATTTGCCCACATTGGGAAAGCCGACCAACCCCACATCGGCAATCAGCTTCATCTCAAGGCGCACATCACGGGTCGCACCGGGGAGACCCGGCTGGGCATACGTCGGGCGCTGGTTGGTTGCACTCTTGAAGTGAAGATTGCCCAGCCCCCCCTTTCCCCCTTCGAGAAACTTCACTATACGCCCTTCTTCGGTCAAATCCAGGAGTACTTCGCCCGTCTCACGATCGATCACCTGGGTACCGGGCGGCACAATCACTGTAGTGTCTTTGCCTTTGCGGCCATATCGTTTTCGTCCTTCGCCGGGACGACCATTCTCTGCTTTGATGTGACGACGGCCCCGCAAGGCCGAAAGGGTGTCGGTGTTGTTGTCCACTTTGAAGTATATGGAGCCGCCCCGCCCCCCATCTCCTCCGTCCGGACCCCCATTGACAACAAATTTCTCCGTCCAGAATGAGACGGCGCCTGCGCCTCCTTTTCCTGAACTTATGGTAAGTTCTACCCTGTCTACAAACATTAACTTTTTTCCTTTTGCGCATCAAAAAACATGAAATACGTCCACAGAATACTTCCATAAACAAAAATAGAGAGCACGACGACGCCGATGGTAACCGATTCGAATAATGTCCGACCGGGAAGATCGTGCGGCAACATGTGGATCAAAATGATCGAGAGTGCGCCTTTCATCCCGCTAAAAGTCAAAATAAACCATCCCCGGATTCCGACGGGTTTAATGGCGTCTGTTTTGTCTCCGAGAAACGCAAACTTCGCCATGGAAAGCGCCCGAATCACAGTCGTAACCCCAAACATGACAACAATCTCTTTATTATAAGAGAGCAGTGTCGCAATATCAACCATTTCCGCCAACAGAAAAAAGATGACAACCGCGGCAATATATCCGAATTCCCGCGCCATTTCATATATGTACTCCATTCGGTCGTGGGTGGTGGCCACAAATCGACTTAAAAGCTTCCGTCGGTATTGGCGGCTGAATTTTCCCGAACCGTAGGTGAGTTCTTTTTTGTTGAGCGCAATATCGCGATCGATAAAAAATTTTGTAGTCACTACCGCCACAATCAGTGTCAAAATCCCGCTGATATGCATGTGCTCTGCCAGGACATAGGCACCGTATGCTTCCACCACAAAAGCAAAAAATTCACTCCGCTTGTCGTCGAACAGCTTCAAAAACAGATAAAATCCAAAACCGCCGACCAGTCCAAGCAATGAACTCAGCGAAAATACCTTGAGCGAAGCCAGCGTTGCCGTTGCAACATCCATGTTGCCATGCATCATCCATGGCAAACCAATAAAGAAAAATGCAATGACCGCCGTGGCATCGTTGCCGAGCGATTCTCCTTCGATGAGTACTTTGATGCGGTGCTCTATCCCACCAAACTGCGTGAGAATCGATTGGACACTCACTGCGTCTGTAGCCATATTGATGGCAAACAATGTCACGTAGGCCCCCAGACTCAAGCCGTCAAAAAGGTTCAGATAATAGAGGCTGGCACCCACCGCAATCGAAATCGCTACCGAAATCACCGCGAGATAGAAAATCTCGAACCAGTGATGCCGAATGTCGTCAAAATGCAAATGAAGTGCATCGGCCATAAAAATCAACGGAATAGCAAAGATCACCAACGCATCAAAATCTGTCTTCAAATCAACGGGAATGGCTTGCGGCAGAAAAGTATACATCGCATAGGAGCCGGCCAACAGCAAAAAAACCGACGGAATTCTGAGCTTGGACGAGACGGCATTGGAAACGATGACCAGCAGCAAAATCGTCATGACGGTCATTTCGATCGCAAAAGAGTGCATGTTTTAGCGTACCTTGTTTTTCAGTTGTGGTATTATAGCAAAGTCGTATCCGGTGGAAAATTTACAAATCGGGAATCGTGAAGAA
Source organism: uncultured Nitratifractor sp. (assembly GCA_964603215.1). Taxonomy (GTDB): domain Bacteria; phylum Campylobacterota; class Campylobacteria; order Campylobacterales; family Sulfurovaceae; genus S017-3. Next base: position 6,350 of record CAZRUT010000008.1, on the reverse strand, counting down.
ATGGTGCGGAAGGGGTGCGTATCCGGCGCGCCAGATACGCACAGGGCGGGTTGTTTATGCCGGAACAACCGAAACTTTTTTCTGACGGGCAGTTCGATTCTCGAATCGGACAACGCCTTCGATCAAAGCATAGATGGTATGGTCCTTTCCCATGCCGACACCATTACCCGGGTGGACTTTGGTCCCCCGCTGTCGGATAATAATATTACCGGGAACGACGGCTTCACCGCCATATTTTTTTACGCCGAGTCGTCGTCCGGCGGAGTCGCGGTTGTTCTGGGTAGATCCTTGACCTTTTTTGTGTGCCATTGTTCAGCTCCTTATGCGATTTTGGTGATGCGGACGCGGGTAAAATCTCTACGGAAACCGCGCTTGAGTTTGGAGTCTTTTCTCCGTCGTTTTTTGTAAATAGTCACTTTTTTGTCTCGACCTTCGTTGATCACTTCGCCATGGACGACAGCGCCCTCAACCCGTGGAGTGCCCACGGTAAGCTCTCCGTTGTCGATGGCCAATACCTCTTTGAATTCTACGGCACTTTTTGGTTCAAGTCCCATTTTGTCAAATGCGATAACATCGCCTTCCTGAACCTTGAATTGTTGACCACTTGCTTTGATGATTGCGTACATTGCAAACCCTTTGATGTGTGTTTCTCTTGGAAAAAGTTCGAGATTATATCGAAACGATCATTAAGATCATTTGAAGCCCGCTCCCTAAAAGCGCATATTCCCATCCGCCGCCGCAATGCAATCGATTTCGATGCGCACATCTTTGGGGAGGCGTGAGACCTCCACGGTACTGCGTGCAGGGCGATGCACACCGAAGTATTTGGCATAAATGGCATTGACCTTTTCAAAATCGTTCATGTCGGCCAGGTATATCGTCGTCTTGATAACATCATTCAAGTGGGCTCCGGCCTCCTCCAGGATATAATGAAGATTTTTCAAAACCTGGTGCGTCTGTACTTCGATATCATTCCCGGCAAGTTGGCCGTTGGGCATCAGGGCAATCTGGCCAGACGTATACACAAAGCCTCGAACTTTGACTGCCTGTGCATACGGGCCGATGGCTTGAGGTGCGTCATGGGTTTTGATGCATTTCATCAGCGTACTCCTTAGTTGTGTTCATAAAAAATATAGCTGGTTGCATAGTCCGAAAATTCGAAATATTCTTTTTTCTCACCCGGATCTTTTTTGAGGTTAAAGTTGACATCGTCATAACCGTATCCGTAGCGATAGGGACGTGGTTTGTTGTCGGTGGTGCCATACGCGGTAGACAGTTTGTCGATCTTGATAAAACGTTTGACCAGCTTGTTGCCGGCATAGACATCCAGAACCCCATTGGTTCCCGTCCAGTTTTGGATCGATCGGCTCAGACTGTTTTGTGTCTCCTGCGTGCATCCCCCCGCCAAAAAAAGTATGGCAATCCCTACGGGCATAATCCACTGTATTTTCATTGGTGATCCTTTATGTATTGTAGTCTGCTTGCGCTATTTTACCGTATTTTCCCTGGAAGCAATTTTCTTGAGTGCATACTGGGTCATCAGGGGACCCAAAAGCTCATGCACCATCGTTGTGGCAATGATGACATTGAGCATAATCGGCGCCATAATCCCAAACCCCGCTTCCTGCTGCAGAGACAGCGCCAGACCGATGGCAATCCCCGCCTGTGGGAAAAGAGCCAGACCCAAATAGCGGCGCACATCCGAAGAGGCCCCTGAAACCCGAGCTCCGATCCATACGCCTGAGACTTTTCCCAAAAAACGGAACAGGATATACACGGCCACGACCAGCGGCATGCTCATCACGAACTGAATATCCAAATGCATTGCAGAGAGGGTAAAAAACAGCATAAAGATAATCTCTTTCAGGTGAAAATCAAACTCGCGCTTGACCAGAAAGAAGTTGCGGGTCGAAATATTGGAGAGCACCACCCCCATCGACAGGGAAGCCAAAAGCGGCTCCAGTCCAAAATATTCGCTCACACTGTACACGACAAAAATCATCCCCAGCGTCGATGTCGTCTTGATGCTCCGATGGTTGCGGAACACCCGGTCAATCATTTCAGAAAGCAGCGCACCAATTGCACCGGTCATCAGTGTAAAAAAGAGACGCGGTATGATGCGGACGTACTCCTCGAGTGCATGAGTCGTGATATCCAGATTCACCCCGGCCACGATCAAAACAAAGCTGAACAATACAAGCGTCACGGCATTATCCACTGCCACCACACCCAGCAGGTAATTGCTAAAATTCCCTTTGGCTTTGCGTTCATGGATGACCGCCAAAATGGTTGCCGGCGCCGTAGCCGATGCCAATGCGCCAAACAGCAGAGATACCGCCAGTCGATAACGAACCGAAAGGCCAAAATCAAAATATGAAAAAAGACTGTAGAGCACTGCGCCGATCATCACAAAAGTCATCAATGCTTCAAAGAGCGAAATCACTGTAATCTGCCGCCAAACGGCGTGCAACACTTCATACTTCAGGTTGGCCCCGACCAATACGGCAATCAACGCAAGCGACATATTGATGATGATCTGGCTGTTATCAACAAATGCCTGCGGCACAAAACCCAACATACGGGGACCGATCAAAAATCCCAATACGAGATAGCCGACAACATTGAGCATTTTAAATTTGTAACTGACCCACTTCATAAAAGCGCCCAGCACAAAAATAAGTCCTACATAAAAAAGCGCTTGCATATTCATGCTCCCATCAAATCATACCAGTATCATACACTATTTTCAAGCAAAATCAATCATACTGTATCGTTTTATCAAATATTTACTGTTTTTATGTATAATCCCTTCACAAAATTTCAATCACAATCAGGAGCCTACATGACATTTGAAGAAGCCGCACAGCAATACCCTATTCTCGACGAACAGCGTGAAACACTGGAACAAGCCGGACTGGTGAAAAATCCGGTTGATCTTCATAAAATTGCCGTTTATTATATCCGAAAAGATACCGATGCATTTAAGAAACTGATCGAGCAGGGTCTGGATGTAAATGCCCGAGAAACCGGCGATTTCGGTTCACCACTTTTGCACAACACAATCCGGTACGATAATATGGAAGCCTTTTTGTTTCTCATTGACCAGGGGGCTGACATCAACGCAGTGGACAACATCAATTATTCGCCGCTGATCGAAGCAGTCGTTGACGGACAGCTTGAATTTGGGAAAAAACTGGTCGAACTCGGCGCCGACAAAACCATCACCAATACCATGGGCGCTACCGCAGCAGCACTGGCCAACAAATTCGGTCGCTTCGAATTCCTGCCGATCCTCGGCTGATTCTGGCGGAGGCACCAGCCTCCCCGAAATGCAGGACCATCCGTGGAGCAGGCACCCCGCATTCTTCCCCATCTTACATACCGTGATCTTGCAAGTCCTTCCTTGGTGCAAGCCATGATTTCAGATCATGACCATGACTATTATTGGAGTGAGGATTTTTCGCCGCAATTCTACGTTGCGCAAGCGCAAGCCGGCTTTATTGCAACCACCGAGCAACACAAAGGGACCGAACTGCTCCTGCCCGAGCTGCAGCATCACTATGCGCTGCTTGATTTTCACAACCTGCACACCAGCCGCAACGTCCGTCGCATCTTGCGACACCACACCCCGATCCTCTCTGTTGCATTTACATTAGATCATGTTTATGAGCAAATCCGCCGATACCACAAGCATTCCTGGGTTACGCCGCGCTACCTCCACACTTTGAAGCAGGTCAATGCCCTCCATACCCCCATGCGTGTCGTCTCCGTCCTCTTGCGATACGAGGGAGAAGTTGTTGCCGGAGAAATGGGTTATATATTGGGCCGTACATATACCAGCTTGAGCGGATTCAGTTCGCGCGATCCAAAATGGCGTCATTACGGGACTGTTCAGCTCGTCCTGCTTGGCCGCTGGCTGAAACAGCATGGATTTGCTTTTTGGAATCTGGGTCAAACATGCATGCCGTATAAATTTTCCTTGGGCGCCAAGGGGTATGACCGTCGTGCATTTTTGCAACGATGGAGCGAAGCAATATCGGAGCCGTTGCCTTCATGGATTCCGGCTTGATTAAGACGCAAGATATGTTGCGCTATAATCCCCTCCTAAAATATTCAACATATCGGAGAAAAGCGATGAAGCACATCACGATGCTCTATGTGTTCGGTGTGGGAATAGGGTTTATCAGCACCGAGACCATGCAGGGCTACGACATACATCACCCCGACCCTATGTCGTTTCTTTCGAGCCGCCCGTCTCACACCCGTCCGGCTGTTGAAACGGTGCCCGAAGAGGACAATACAACAAAAATTCAAAAATACCGCATGTATCATCAACACAAAGAAGGCAAATACATCATCAAGCCAGAGCCCTACAGCCTCACATCCAAAAAACCCGATCCCGAATTACTGGGGCCGCAACGCACGTATCGGGCAGGCACTCCTTCCGAGACCAATGCTACTGCCCAATCCACTTCAAAGCCTGCGCAGATGCGCATGACGCACGATGCATGTATTGCCATGATAGGGCAGGAAAAATTTGACCATTATGTCGCGCAATATGGTGGTGAGTCGGGCGCTTTGAAACGCTGCCTCATCCTAAAGCGCCTCCAGGGTAATTAATGTTCGGTGGGTTGTTGCATGGGACAGGAAGTTGCGCTGTCATTCCACGCTCACACTCCATCAGAGACGAAGGAAAACACATGAATGTCACAAAACAAACTCCAATGATCCTTGCCATCATATGCAGCATTGGGTCAAGCATTTCTCTGCAAGCTAACCTCGATCCTATGGCAATTCTCAATGGACACCATACACACCATCGTGCAAAAAAAGTTTATCAAAAGCTTCCTGTTCGCTACGTCGCGTCCAAACGCTCTCTAGCAAGCTACGGGCGCATGAAGCATGAGTACATGGGGCCCACACGCAACAATGCACTCACATCCATCCATACGGATCTGTCACACTATACCCGCCACCGGATCACCGACAAGCCTTATCTCGAGTTCAAAGCAATCGATGGTCCACTTCCTCAAGAATACACGAAGCTTTTTTTGCTGTCCAAAACATTATTGAATCCAACAAAAAACCACCTTAAAATTATCATCAATAAATCCCGGCAGCGCATCTATGTCTACCGTGACTGGGAGCACCTTTATACGTTTAAATCTTCCACGGGAAAGGCTGGGCACCGCACGCCAAGCGGCATCTTCAAGCCCTATTCACTCGAAATCATGCATTATTCACGGAAATATTACAACTCCCCCATGCCCTGGAGTGTGTTTTTCAATCACGGTGTGGCCATCCATGGCACCGAAGCCATTTACAATCTCGGCCATGCCGCTTCACACGGATGTGTCCGTACGCACCCGGTTAGTGCACGGCGTATTTACAATCTCGTTCGAAAATACGGGACAAAAAACACCACAGTCATTGTAACAAACTAAAAGGGCACATCTAAAAAAGAAGTACGCATAAAAGGTATGCTAAGGGATGCCATTTAGAGGGAGGGGTCCTGGCTTTTTTGCTGCGCGACCCAATCTTCCATGTATTTCACCTGCTCCAGCGTCCGTGCCGTCGCGGTGCCCCCATCAGAGTTTCGTGCATTCATGGATGCGCGGTTATCCAGCAGGGCGATGACCGCTTCGCCGATACGCCCGTCTATACTTTGCAATGCCTCCATGCTCAGCTCAGAAATGTCAACCCCCTGCTCTTCGGCCAGATTGACTGCATTTCCGGTAATATGATAGGCATCGCGAAACGGAAGACCCTGCTCTCTGACAAGATAGTCTGCCAGATCAGTAGCTGTTAAGTGCCCCACCATACAGGCTGCTTCCATGGCTTCTTTGTTTACGGTCATTTCGTCCATCATTTCATGAAGCACTTGCAGGCTGAGTGTCGCAGTGCGCACGGAATCAAATACACCTTCTTTGTCCTCCTGCATGTCTTTGTTGTAGGCCAACGGGAGGCCTTTGAGTGTGGTGAGCAAAGCGACCAGATTTCCATTGACCCGTCCGGTCTTTCCGCGAAGCAGTTCAGGGATATCGGGGTTTTTCTTTTGGGGCATGATCGAGCTGCCCGTCGCATGACGGTCGCTGAGCGTGATCCATTTAAATTCGGCCGACGACCATAAGATCAACTCTTCACTCAAGCGGCTGATGTGCATCATCATGGTGCTGACATTAAAAAGGATCTCCAAAGCAAAATCCCGATCGCTCACTGTGTCGAGGCAATTCAGTGTCGGAGCAGAAAATCCCAATACATCCGCAGTCATATTCCTGTCAATCGGATGCGGCGTTCCTGCAAGTGCGGCACACCCAATGGGAGAGAGGTTATTGCGCGTAAACGAATTG
>CAZRUT010000007.1:0-12910 GCA_964603215.1 uncultured Nitratifractor sp. | reverse complement strand
TGCGGCAATCAGAGTCAAAAGCGTGAGCGTCACGGTAAAAGTGAGTCCGAAATAGGCAACCATCATGGGAAGCAGGGCCAGTTTGACGGCCCGGGCATAAAAAAAGGCAACAATCAAACCATCCCGCGCGCCCTGCTCCCGCATCTGCTGGATCATGCCGTACCAGGCATACATCGGACCGTGGCTCAGCACCCCGGCTCCCAGTGCTATCGCCCAGCCGTGCACCCCTGCATCGCGTCCGAGGTGGTGCGCCAAATCTTCCGGGGAGAGGAAACGGTTGATAAGAGCCGTGAGGATCCATACTGCCGTCAAGATCGGCACCAGGGTCCCGAGCACATGCCCCATGGCCCGCATACTGACCGCCGCCTGTTCCGGCGCAAGAAACCACGCGATGCCGTACAACAGCACAACGATGCCGAGGAGCTTCAGTCCTTTGAAACGAAACGGTTTCGGGGTGCCTGGGGCGGTCCCGCGCTTGGATTGCGATGCGCCGTTTTTGGATGTTACGCCAGCCATTGGGTCACTCCGGCTGCCACGACGGCCACCAACAGCGTGCCAACCAGCGCCAGTATGTTGCGGTAGAGGACAAACCGCCCGCCAAACACTGCAATCTCAGCCGGCAACTGCACAACACCCAGTGTCACCCATGCCAGCACAAAAGCCGCCACGGCATAGAGGCTCACTCCCTGATCGAGCAGCTCACCGCCGAGAATGTAGCTGATCATCGCCTGTCCTACGGCCACCATTCCGGCCAGCGTACCGACCAGCGTATCGGTCACCGGATTGCCCCGAAAGACCGATACCAGCATCGCACGGCTCACAAAGCCCTGAAACAAGCCGACCAGCCCCACGATCGCTACAATCATCGGTACCATACTGAGCATCCCCATGCCCGATTTTTTGAGTTGTTTTCCCAATACTTTCATTGCATTTCCTTAATAGGTACCCTGGATATGGTTATGCTCCATACGTCGCACGGATTTTGTCCTCGCGGATCGTCCAGACAAACACCACCGGCACAAACACCAGCGTCATGAACGTACCGACCATCAAACCTCCGATGGCGACCGCACCAAGCGGAGCCAGCTTTTCCAGACCAATCGCACTGCCGAGTGCCACCGGGTACATCCCCACCGAAACCGAAAAAGCGGTCATGAGAACCGGGCGGGTCCGGATACGGATGGAAGCGAGCATGGCATCACGCTTGCTGTATCCTTCGCCGATCTTTTCCAGCGCGAAATGGATCAGCAGGATGCCATTGTTGACGATGACGCCTGAGAGGAGAATGAATCCCATCATCGCTGCCATGGAAATGTGATAATCCATCAGCAACATGGCCCACGAAGCCCCCACCAGCGTCAAGGGGATCGAAAAAAGAATCATCAGGGAGACGGTAACATCACCGAACATAACAATGAGGGAGAGAAGAATCAGTGCAATAGCGGTGGCAATGGCACCGGCCATTTTTCCGGTCGCGGAATTGAATGACTGAATATCGCCGATTTGCCGGAGTGTCACCGCTTTGGAGAGGTTGGCGTCGGCCAAATGTTTGTTGAAATCGGCCATAATATGCGACAGAGCGGCTTTTTCACGGTTGCCGTAAATATCGAGTGTATAGTTCAATCCGTCGCGGGTGATGAGGCTGGGTTCCTGCCGGGGGACGATGGTCGCAAATTTGCTCAATGGGATTTTTCCTTTGGAGGTATCCATGAGCAGGGTTTCGATCGTATGCATCCGATCGATCTGACGATCCGGCAAGCGGACCCGCACAACATAATCCTGCGCGTTGGTGCGGGGGAAACGGGCCACCGGCGCACCACGCAATGCGGATTGAATCTGCCGGGCAATGTCTGTGCGGCTTAGGCCGTATGCGGCGGCGGTCGCTTCGTCAATCTTCAGATCGTACACTGTTTTGTCCCGGTCCCAGGAACGGAGCACCGTCACGATTCCTTTGGTTTGACCGAGGGCTTTTTTGACTTTTTCCCCTTCGGTCTGGAGGGCAGACACATCCGGACCGCTCAACTGGGCATCAACATTGCCTTTGATGCTGGCCATGGCAATCGCGCCATAGGGGGTGACATCAAAATATTTGATGTGGGGAATGGCAGCGATCGCTGCGCGTATTTTGCCGGCGATCGTCCAAATATCCTCGTGGCGGTGGTGGCGGTCCACATATGTGGCCACGACTTTGAGGTGGTCAATCCCGCTGCCGCTTCCGATACTCATCACCCCGGCTTCACTTCCGATGCTGCCGGAGATACGGATCAGTTTGCCTTGCTGCGCCAGCACGGTATTGAGCTGCTGCATGATGGCTTCACTGCTGCGCAGCGGCAGGTTGGCCTCGGTAGTGATCTGAATATTGACTGCACCGGTATCCATCGGCGGCGTCAGCTCCATCCCCACGACCGGCATCACCAGTTTGACTGCGATCACAAACAGGCCGATCAGCACACCAAATGCCGCCAACGCCACCACTGTGCTCTCAAGCATTGCACGGACGATGCCGGAGAAAAATGCCTGTGTCGCATCATTGACCGTGCCGATGAGCCGGTGGAAGAAGGCTTCGCTCTTGAGCAGAAGCGGATTGCGGGCAGTCAGCACGGTGAGTGACAGCAGCGGCACGGTGATGATTGAAATCACATACGACGTCCCCAGTGCGATCAGCAATGTCCCCACCAGCGGCGCAAATACCGTCTGGGGGTATCCCCCGACAAACAGCATCGGCACCAGTGCGATCATGGTCGTCACCGTACCGCTCATCACCGAAAACATGATCTCTTCCGTTCCGCCGTACACCGCGTCGCGAATCGGTTTGCCCAGTTCTTTGTAATGGCGCTCGATGTTTTCCATCACCACCACCGAATTGTCCAGCAGCAGCCCCAGCGCCAAAATGATGGCAGTGAGGGTAATGACGTTGAAGTCGATCCCAAACAGCCACATCATCGCAACCGTTGAAGCGTACACCAGCGGGATGGTCACCAACACCACCAAAATTTGCCGGAAACTGGCCAAAAAGAGGAACACCACGAGGGTGGACATTACGATCGCATCGCGGAGTGACGTGAACATATTGTTCGTACTCAACGCAATCGTCTCTTCCTGCGTATCGCTGATATGAAAGTCAATCGCGGGGTATTGGGCCTTGAAGCGGTCGATCACGGCATTGGCCCGGTGTACCGTACGGATCACGTCGGCCGTGGTCGCCCGCTGGATCGAAAGCGCAATGGCTTTGCGACCGTTGCCGTAATAAACAGCAGTATTTTTATCGTGTCCGAAATAAACCCGCGCCACATCCCCAAGCCGTACATCGCGCGTCAACGGCAGGGCCTTGAGCTGCTCGATGCGGTCGCGTTTGCCCTGAGAAGTGAGCAGGTAACGGTGTTCACTGTTTTCGATCACCCCGATGGCATAGTCGTTGTCGTTTTTTTGGAGGGTTGCGATCACCCGACCCAGACTCAGATGCAGTGTATCAAGGCGGTCTTTGTCGATCACGATCTGGAGTGACTTGGTATGTCCGCCGAAAATATCCACATTGGCCACGCCCGGGACTTTGAGCAGGGCGTGTCTGATCGGGCCGTTCGCAATGTCCCGAATCGTTGCCAGATCAAGCCCGCTGCCGGATTTGGGGCTCAGGGCAACCACTTCGATCGGGGCAGTGGCGACGGTAATCTTGATGGCTTGGGGTTCGCGGATATCGGATGGTAATGTGGATCGGAGTTTGGCAACGGCACCGCTGACGTCGCTCAGGGCGGCATCGATGTCTTTGGTATATTCAAATTCCGCGTGGATCACTGTCACTTCGTCGATTGTATCCGAATGGACACGGCGAATGCCACTGAGGGTGTAGAGCTCTTCTTCGACCGGCACGGCAATATTGGCCGCGATCCCTTTGGCCGAAGCGCCCGGCTCCACGATCACCACCGCTACTTCGGGATAATTCGAATCGGGAAAGAGGTTGCGTGGCAGCTGGCGGTAGCCGACGACTCCCATCACGAGAAACAAAGCCAGAAACGCAAGGATGACATGGGGTTTTTCAAGGATGCGGCGCAGCCATGAGACTTCGGCGGATGCGGCAGGCCTAACGGGCTCCATCATGGGCCTCCGTAATCTGCACCCGGTCGTAGGCCGGCAGTTGGCTCAGGCGCACTTCGCTCCCCCGGGCCACCGGATACTTCGGGCAGGGAGCGACGATCACCCGACCGCCGTTTTGGACCGTCACATTGACATCCTGCGGATGAAAGCGCCCTTCGAAATACTGCATCAGGCGCGTGCCCTCTGCCGCATGAATCAGTGTATCGTCCGGCAGCATGCACCCGTGTACCGCCCGAATCGCTACCGCGATATCGAGGCTTGCCCCCACCGGGAGATCAATGGGGCGGGTCAGTGCCACTTCGGCATTGACCAAACCGTTCTGGGCGGTAGCATAAATCATCCGAATCGTACCGATCTGCAGCCCGTCCGATGTCACCACCTGACCGGCTGTGATCTGTGTCCGCGCCGTGGGAACAAACCCGAAAACCAGCTTCTTGGTTCCGTCACTGACACGCAAAATAGGCCGGCCCGTCGCGGCCAAGTCCCCTGCGTGAAGCAGCACGGCATCAACCTGCCCGTCAAAAGGGGCGGTCAGGTTGAGGTAGGTCATTTGGTGTTCGGTCTGTGCAATCTTTTGCCGGGTGGCTTCGACCTGGGCTTCTTTGGCGGCCACACTGACATGGAAACGGTCGTATGTTTGTTTGGGGAGCGCCCCGGCTTCATAAAGTTTCCGGTTGGTTTCGTCGATGGTTCGGGTCAGTTCCCCATCACGTTTCTGGGCCGCCAGTGTTGCTTTGAGTATGGATAGATTTGCTTGCAGCTCCGCCGAGTCGATGGTCACAAGCCGGTCACCCCGATGCACATGTTGCCCGGTATGCACATAGAGTTTTTCAATGGTGCCGGCCAGCTTGGTGGTCACATTGATCGCATGCCGGGACTGAATCTGCGCCAAAAACCGCTGCGTCATCACCAACGTACTCTTGCGGGGGCGGGCGGTCACGACATGCAGTGCCAGTGCCACCGGCGGTTTGGAGGCATTGACTTCCGCTGTACGGGTGGCCAACAGTTTTTTGGATTGCAGTACCAGCACCGCAACGGCAGCCAATACGATCAGAATATAAAAAACTTTTTTCATGTGATCAGACTCCTAAACAAACTAACGCTGTGATGATTGTATCCACTGAATCTAAACCCAACCTCAATCGCCAAATGGCGCCAGGCGGAGTTTTTGGCGCACGTCAAACGCACGCAGATACCGACGCACCCGGTCGCGAAGGGTCTTGGGGCCCAAAGTGCTGGGCGCTTTCATCGGAAAACGGAGAAAAAATTCCGACGGCATGATCGATGTCTGCCGTGTCGGATGCCGGAGATAAGCCACCAGAGCGCGCTCCATCCGCCGGGCAGAACTGTACCGCAACAGGTAGCGGCGATCGATCAGATTGTCCGGCAGTCGCTGCTCGCGATGGCATCCGAGACAGTCACGTTCCAGTACCGGATCGCGCCCCGATCCGGCATCAGCCATGCCCACGAAACCCACCCAGATCGCCATCAAAATCCATACCCGTAATTTCAGAGTTTTTGGTTCGGTTTTTATTGGGTCAATACGCATGTGTCATGGTTCCTTTTTCGGTAAATCGGGTCCAAGCAGATGTGTGGATCCCCAGCCGATCTGTACATCCGTTCCCCGGTCCACTTCCGAATCAACGGCGAACGTAAAGCCATAATGGCGCACCACCTGATGGACAATATTGAGCCCAATGCCAAATCCCCCTTCACTGGTATTGGCACGACGAAAACGTTCATGGATCGTGGCAATTCTGTCGGCCGGAATCCCGATTCCCGTATCGGAGACAGTGAGCCCGTCCGGGCGCAGCGTCACCCGGAGCATGCCGCCGGTACGGTTGTACTTGATGGCATTGGAAAGGAGGTTGTCGATCAGGCGTATGGCATCGTTGGGGTCGATGGCGAGGTGGATACCGGATGTGATGTGGCGTTTGGTTCGGAGCTGCCTGGCTTCGGCAACAATCGCGAAATAGTCGCAACGCTCTGCCACAAGTGTGCTGAGATCCACATCGGTGATCCGGCGGTGATACGGATGATTCAAACTCAGATAGCTCAGATCGTCATACATACGGCTGAGCGTGCGCGAGGCAATCTCGATCCGTTCCAGTTCCTGGCGTACATCAGCCCCTTTGTTCAACGCTTCAATCATTTCAATGTTGGCCAGAATCGTACTGACGGGGGTATTCATCTCATGGGCCGTGTCCTCGATGAAGCGGTTCATCTGTTCAACCGATTCCCGCATCGGTGCGATAAACAGCCGCCCAAGCATATATCCCAGCAATGCGAACAACACCCCGCCGCCCACCATATACAGCACAATGTTGCGACGCAAAGCATACAGCGGCGCATCATCAAACGACCGACGCAACAGCAGCTGGGCCGCCCCGAGATAATATGGTTCTACTGCCACACGCAGCTGCAGCATCCCTTCCGGAGGGGCGGCATCCGGGCGGGGTGGCACCGGGAAACTGCCAAAAATATAGTTTCCGTCGCGGTCATAGATTGCCGAATGGATGGTAGGATTGTTGGGATAGCGCAGTATCGGCGCATCCGAAAGGTGGAGGGTGCGGAGCTGCGTGCGGATATGATCGGCTTCGGTCTGGAGGGTCGCCCGCTGTTGCCGGTAAATGTTGCGCTCCGTCGCATGGTAAAAGATCCACGACGCTACCGAAAAGAGGGCGAACGTCGAGCTGAGATACAGCACCAAAAAGCGGATCAGACTGCGGGTTTCACTCTCCGACAAAACGGTATCCTGTATTTTTGATCGTTTCGATCCGCTCCCGACCCAGTACCGAACGGAGGGTATTGACATAGGTACGGAGTGAGGCAGGGTTGGGCGTTTCGTCATAATCCCACAGCCTGCGGTAAATCCGTGCATATTCCAACAATTCATGGGTATTTTGAAGAAAAAGTGCCAGCAGTGCGCGTTCCTTGGTTCGGAGCGGCACCGTATGGCCGTTGTGGCGCAACAGTCCCGACACCGTATCAAAGACATGGCCGCCGCCCAAATCGATCCGGGTCTCCTGGGTGCCATAGGTTCTGCGGAGCAGCGACGCAATCCGCACTGCCAGTTCTTTGAGGGCAAACGGCTTGCGGATGTAATCATCGCACCCGCGGGCAAATCCCTGCTCGACATCCTCCACACCGCTGAGCGATGTGACGAAGATCGCCGGCGTAGCATCCCCTTCGGCACGCAAATCGGCCAGCAGTTCCAAACCGCTCTGGCGGGGCACTTTGATGTCCAGCAGCATCAAATCCACGGGACGCTCATAGAGCCGATCCCGTGCCGTGTCCGTATCAAACACCGCGATCACTTCATAGCCGTTGAGTGTCAGAAACTGCTCTACCGTTGCATTGAGCTGAACATCGTCTTCGAGCAGCAAAATTCGCGTGTGCATTCGGGGCCCTTTGGGAAGCATTACGGCATATTATACCCATGCAACCTCAACCCAGTCTCAACGGTGCCTGCGGACTACTGTTGTCTCATTTTTCGCTTGTCGGCTTTCATTGCGTCAAATTCTGCCCGGTCCATTTTGCCGTCACCGTTCAGGTCAAGACGATCAAAATAGTATGTATTGACAAATTTGCCGGGGTCGATGTGGTTTTTTGCGGCACGAAAAAGCTGAAATTCTCTGGCTGTGATGCTGCCGTCTTTATTTTTGTCAAGTTTCTCAAAGCGCATGCCCCGATGCTTTTCGCCCCCTTCTTCCTCTTGTTCGGTAAAAGCTTTCCTGGGGTAGCGCTCCAACATCATCTTGGCGATGGCGATGGCTTCTTCACGCGTAACGACCCCTTTTTGTGCCGGCATGAGGCCGAATACTTCAATGGAGGCGCAGACAGACTTTTTGGGATCGGGCGCCAAAGTATAGTCCGCCATAAACGAGATCGCTTTGGCTTTCTCTTTGCCGAACCGTTCTTTGATGTGGGTCATCACCTCATCGACGATCGGAGCAATCAGGGTGTTTTTATGGTTCATTTTATTCAGATCCGTGGTGTGGCAGGCCGCACAATGGGCTTCAAAAAGAGCTTCTCCGCTTTGTTCTCCCGCGTGAAGCGTCGAAAAAGCCATGCCCGCAATCCCGACAAGGGCCGCTGTTTTGATCATCCGTTTCATCTTGTTTCCTTTGTGTGTTTGGATGCCGAAAGTATAGATGAAGTTTGTCAACGGTACGTCAATGATTTGTGAATCGATGTAAACACATGATACAATATCCAAAAATTATCTTCATCATCAGGAACCATTATGTCTTTGGAATATGTGAAGGACATCCTCTCTCAGATCCCCTATCCCGGCATGGGCAAAACCCTGACCGAATATGGCTTTGTGCAACGCGCCGACATGGGCAAACAGGGTGCGCGGATCATTTTGGACATCCCTTCGGCAGCGCAGGAAGTGTCCGACCAGCTCCGGCTGGATGTGACCCGCCGTCTCGAGGCAGCCGGGATCGCGCTGGAGGCGTTGACGATCATCACACCCCCCATGCCCCGTGCTACCAGCTCCCACGGCTTCAATGCCCTGCCCGCTGTCCAGAGCTTCATCATGATCAGCTCCGGAAAAGGGGGTGTAGGCAAAAGTACCACCAGTGTCAATCTCGCCCTGGCACTGGCCCGCCGGGGCATCCGGGTCGGATTGCTTGATGTGGATGTGTACGGACCCAATATCCCCCGCATGATGGGGATCGACGGGATTGAGCCGATCTTCGTGGGCAACGCCATCAAGCCGATCGACGCCCACGGGATCAAAGTCATGTCCATGGGATCGCTGATCGCCAAAGATGCTTCACTGCTGTGGAAAGGGGCTATGGTGACCCAGGCGATCGATCAGATGCTTGTCGACATCCAGTGGGGAGCGATCGACGTGCTCATTTTCGACATGCCGCCGGGGACCGGTGATGCCCAGATCACCCTCGCCCAGAGCCTTCCGATCACTGCCGGCGTGTGTGTCACCACCCCCCAGAAAGTGGCACTGGATGATACCGTACGGGCGCTGGATATGTTGCGACAACTCCACATTCCTATCGCAGGAATTGTCGAAAATATGAGCGGATTTATCTGCCCGGAAACCGGCACGGAGTATCCCATCTTTGGCAAAGGAACCGCTCCGAAGCTTGCCCGGGCCTATGCCACGGAAGTCCTTGCCGAGATTCCCATTGATCCCAGCATTCGCGAAGGGGGCGACACGGGGATGCCGCTGGTCACACTTGCCCCCGACGATCCCATCACCCATCGCTATCTCAAAGCAGCCGACACACTCTGGGAGCAGACCTGCGCCGTCAATGCCCGGGGTGGGGTCGACAACAGCGCCGTTCAACCCACCCCGTAGCACCCGGCCCGGAGGGGCATCAGCCGATACGATACGCGACCAGCAGATTGTAGCAAAGCTCCGAAAGGGTCATCAATTCCCCCATGGACAGCACATCCAAAAACGGTACCGATGCGCTCAAGGTGCCAAAATCAACCGTGACATGTACCCCATACTCCGCTGTCGGCACAGGGATCTCGGGCAAATCATGCCGGTACACACAATCAAACACCACCCGAAGCGTCCGCCCCATCCGGGCGATCCGTTTGGCACGCCCTTCGTAGTCTTTGGGCTGGAGGCGAATTTCGGCATGGGTATTGTGGGAGAGGACATTGCGGACGAATGCGACGATATCGATAAAGTTCTCAAACCGTGCCTCTCCAAGCCGCTCCGCCACAAAATCCCGAAACGGTGACGGATGGGCCAGTGCTTCGAGCATCCCCATCGCAATGCCGCGAAATGCATTGAATTCTACAAACCAGGCGAACAATCCTCCCGTCTCATCCGCATGATCGTGGTCGTGCTGGAGTACCGTCCGGATCATGGCACCGCCAAACGTATACGCCATTTCTGGCCCGAAACGCCGCACAATACGTGCCGGAACCCATGGGCCCAAATCCTCGTGTCGGTTGAGGGTATCGTAAAATTCCCCGGCATGGAGAAAGTAGAAGTTTTGCTCGATCAGCAGCAACGCATCTTCGACATGGGTGTGCACATCCAAAGGTTCCGTTTTCATGCGCTTATTGTATCCCAAAATGCCTTTACGGGCCGGCGCTAATCAGCCGTCCGGATTGTGTACCCCAGTCCGCTGTGCCGCTGGATAAATCCTTCTCCAAATCGCTTGCGGAGTCGGGATACCAGGGTGCGCAGTGCACTGGTTTCTCTGGCTTCTCCGTACACATATGCACTCAGCTCTTCGCTGGAAATGATGGTATGGATGTTTTCACACAGGTAGCGGATGACGCGCCGGCTTTTGGTACCGAGGTCCACCGCTGTGCCATCATGGTACAGGTGCCCGGTGTCGTGATGATAGCAATACTCCTCCGCCAAATCAACGCATCCGGAGTGAATCGATCGCTTGCCGGGATCTTTTTGTCGCAAGGCAATCTGTACAGCTGCCAATATCTGCTGCTCATCGGGCGGCTTGATCAGATAGTTGACCGCACCGGCGTCCAGAGCATATTCAATCATCTCTGCATCCGAATAGGCTGTGAGAAAGATAATGCGTGTGGCAATCCGGGTAGTAATTTTGAGGGCAGCTTCACTGCCGCTGATACCGTCTTTGAGCATGATGTCCATGAAGACAATATCGGGCTTAAGTGTAACGGCTGATTCGATAGCACCTGCTCCCGTATCACAAACATCCACCACTTCAAAGCCGCTGAGCTCCAGTACTTCGCGGAGGTATTCTGCGGCGATCTGTTCATCTTCTACGATCAGAATACGGGCTTTAGTGTACATATTTTGGGATCCAAAGCGTATAAACGAGTCCGGCGTCACTGCGCACGGTAAGATCGGCATCGAGTTGTGCGACCATCATATCGATGAAACGCAGACCGAGGCTCTTGTGTGCCTGAATGTCGGCACGATCAACGGGGGTACTGTGGCTGTCTGTGTAAAAAAATATATAATGGGTTTTTTCCTGGTCCAGCCGCATCCGAATGAAAGGAGCATCCCCGCCCAAAGCATATTTGATGGAGTTGGTGATCAATTCATTGGCGATGATGCCGATGCGCAATGCCAACTCAAACGGCATCTCGATCTCGATCCCTTCAACGGCAACCTTCACCTCCCGATCATATACATCGATCAGGGTCGCGGCAAGCTGCCGAAGGTATTCATGGGCATGAATCCGCTCAAAATCGTCATGCCGGTAGAGAATTTCGTGCACCATGGCAATCGAGCGGATCCGGTGCCGGTTTTTCATGAGAATATCTTTGACATACTCATCGTGTTCGCGCAGCATTTGGAGGCCGAGCATGGATGAAACGATGTTGAGATTATTTTTGACACGGTGGTGCACTTCTTTGAGAAGCAGTTCTTTCTGGTGATCCGACTGAGCAAGTTTTTGGTAGGAGTTTTCGATGGCAATATGGTACACAATACCGAAAAAGATTACCAGGAGTGATGCCAAAATAGAAGCTGTAACGATTTCGGGGTGATGGTACACCATATACTCGGGATGATAATGATAATTCACGCCATACAGCACGACCACGGCGCTCTCGTGTATTGCAGTCAAAACCAGCGATACCCGCAAAGAAAACAAAAGGAAATATCCCAGCGGTACAATCGCGTGAAAAATGGAGACGGTGTATGCGTTGCTCAGGATGTAGGTGTAGCTTGTCACTGTACTCAGCAACACAATCCCATACATCGCCATCCGAACATTTCCGGTATACCGATACCACAAAAAATTCAACGCCGTCAACGCCACCATAATCGCCTCGATCCACGCATCGGTGATGTTTCCGATGTGATAATCTATGATCATAGCCAGTGTCATGATGACCAGAAAACTGACATAAAACCCCAGCAGAAATATCTCTTTTCGGTTAAGGTTCTGGATACTGGCGAGGATGGCGTGGATTGATTTCATAAAAAGATTATACCTTGTTTTTCCCGTTTGTCACATCGATGTGACAAACGGATGCTACAATGGTACAACGCAACAACAAGGAGCGCACGATGAAACGAAACAACTGGATGGTGTGGCTGACTATTGCCACGATGATGATTTTATTGACGGCTTGTGGTGGTGGAGGGGGTGTCACGGATCAGCAGAAGGCGATCAATACAATTTCGCATTATGCTGAAACTGATGGCACTTCCACGGCCCCGACGCTTGCGGATTATCAAAAGGCGACCGGAGAGGAACTTGAAGGTCTTCGGGTTAATGCACTCAATGCCTACATCAAGGGACTGGAAAAATCTGCGGTCGATACAGCACAGGAAATCAAAGAAATCGCGGCACTTTTTGGTGCAGACATGGTCGATACCGACGATGACGGTGTGCCGGATGGACTTGATAATGACAAAGACGGAGATGGTATCTCTGATGCCGACGAAACAGCGGCGGGATCTGATCCTCTGGATCCCAACTCCATTGCCTACAAGGGTTTGGTTTACAACGTGGTCTCCTCCCCAACAACTGCCCGGGAGTGGCTCGATCGCAACCTGGGAGCAACGCAGGTATGCTCCAAATCGAGAGACGATGCTTCTTTTGCCGACGATGCAGCATATGTCACTTCTCAGCAAGAGTGTTTTGGAGGCTATTTTCAGTGGGGGCGAAAATACAATGGTCACGAGCAGGAAGATAGTGCTACTGATACCGTACAGCTGAGTGAAGATGTATCAAGCGATGGTGAATTTATCATTGGCAATGATATGTGGAGAAGCACATCTAATGACTTGCTATGGTACGGGATAGATGCTCCCAACAATGTCTGCCCTGCCGGATTCCGGCTCCCTACGTATGATGAACTTCATGCTGAAGTGATTGCTGCCATCATC
>CAZRUT010000006.1:0-13065 GCA_964603215.1 uncultured Nitratifractor sp. | reverse complement strand
CCTGTGACCTTCGGTACCGCAAACCGATGCTCTATCCAGCTGAGCTAAGAGTGCACATTCAAAGCGGAGCCGAATCATAGCGAAAAATGATTTAGAAATCCTTGAAAAGCTCCATGTCCCCAAAGAGCCTGTGGGCATCCGGATTGCAGATGAAGGTATGGTTGTAGGGGTGCTCCAGTTCGATGGTTTCGCATGCAGACAGGGCGGGAAGTTTTTTTAGGGCTTTGGCGTGTGCACCAAACAGAATAAGTTTGGGCGATTCGGGCTGCATTTGTTCCACAAGGCGCCCAATAAAGCCCTGCCACATCCGGATGTGGTACGCAGAAGCCTCCTTGGCGGTAAAAATCAGTGCTGTATTGAGCAGCAGCACGCCCGATTTTTCAAAATTGGCTCTTAAGGCATCCATGGAATCGATCAGGTCCGTTTTGTCCATGGCGGCAATGGCGTCCTGGGAAGTGTCTGCACAGGAGAGTCTTCCGTCGGCCACCAGGACCATTTTGACGAAATTACGTAAGCTGGTTGCGCGATTGATGCGTGTGTCCAGCCCTTTGGGGACAAAAATCTGTTCCACCGCCCCATCGATGAATGCATACCCGATTGCGCTGCGGATTCTGGGATACGGATCTTGCCCGAACAGAATATACCTGACATCGCGCTTCCGCATCGTTTTAAAGGCGTTAAACATAGCGCTTTTATTCGGGAAGTAGCCTGCGTCGGCATCTAAAAAATCACGGTATGCTTTGGGCAAAGCTGCCCATGCCCGTCTCAAGCTCTCTTGCCAGCTTGCGTCAACCTCATGGATCATGCCATCGCCACATCAACCACAATGAGCAGCAAAAAAACGAACCCGAGATAGCCGTTGACCGCGAAGAATGCTTTGTCAATTTTGCTAAAGTCTTTGTTGACAAGGTAGTGTTCATATGCCAACATCACAGCGCCGGAAATTACAGCCACGCCCGCCCATATCCCAAGCTGTGCCTGATACACGAATACACCCCACAAAAGCACCGTGCCGATATGAAACAGTTTGGCCATACGCATCGTTGTAGCAGCACCAAAACGGCTGGGGATGGAATGCAGGCCGTGCTGTATGTCAAACTCCATGTCCTGCAGGCTGTAAAGCAAGTCAAATCCTGCCACCCAAAACATCACCCCTGCCGCCAGAAACACCGACCAGAGCGTTATCGTGTTCTCAATGGCCACCACCCCGGCAATCGGCGCCAGTCCGAGGCTGATCCCGAGCACCAAATGGGCAGCCGGTGAGAAGCGCTTGAAAAACGTATAGGCACCCAACACGATCAGGATTGGGATCGCGAGCGCGAATGCCAAGGTATTGATCGCATAAGTAACGGTGATAAATATCGTTGCATTGGCCAGGATAAATACGACCATATGTCCGCTGCTGACCCGACCGTCCACCGAGGGGCGGCTCCGGGTGCGGGGGTTGAGGGCGTCAACATCCCGGTCAAGATAACGGTTGACACCCATGGCAAAATTGCGCGCACTGACTGCAGCTGCCAACCCCAAAAAAAACAACCGCCACCCAAACCATCCGCTCCCATAGACCGTATGGGAGGCTACAACCATAGCGATGAAGATAAATGGCAGCGAAAAAACAGAATGTCGAAACATAACCAATTCAGAAAAATCCGATACTTTCTCGCGCAAGCTGTGTTTTGATTGTGGTGCCATACCCAGAGATACCTTGTTCCGATTATGGGTGAGGGATGCGCAGTTTGGCATTGAGTGACCATGCAATCAGCAGTACCAGAGCGGCAATCACCACACCATGCGTCACCAGCCCATATGCTACCGCCAAATAAATAATCCAGAGTAAAATAGCACCCAGTGGTGTCGGAACGCCTTCAAAATACTTGGCCACCGCTCCGGCATCGACCTTGAGGTTAAATTCCACCAAACGCCTAAGGCCGGAAAGAATGTAACCGATTAAAACCACGCCAAGCAGTACCTCGGCGGCACCGGAGATATCGGCATAGTATTTTGCGGCATAAAACAGGAGAAAAGCCGGCATAATAACAAACGAAACAAAATCGGCAAAGCTGTCAAGCTGCACGCCAAATTCTGTGGAGAGATGATACTTGCGTGCTACTTTTCCGTCGGCAATATCCAGTGCACCTGCAATCCAGGCCAGCACAATCGCCCAAGTAAACCGGTTGTGCTGTATCAGATACATGGCGACTATACCACAGGTGATGTTGGCAAACGTAATCAGATTCGCCGCATTGAATCGATTGTCTTTATTCATAAAATACATCGTCATCTCCTTGGGGGTCAATCGGAAGCGTAATCGTAAATTCTGCTCCGGTGCAGGACGATTCCTCATGCATAAAGGTAATGGTTTTGACCCCGATCGTCCCCCCCATCCCTTCGTGGATCAGACGGTGCACCATGTGGAGTCCCAAGCCGGTCCCCTGAGATTTATGCTTGGTGGTAAAGTACGGCTCAAATATCCGCTGAATGATCGCCTCTTTGATCCCGCCGCCATTGTCTATCATACGAATCTTGATTGTGCGCTCGCCGTCAGGCTCTACGATCAAGCGTATCAGGCGATCCGTTTCGCGGTTTTCGAGTAGTGCATCTTTGGCATTGCTGAGCAGATTGATCAATACTTGCAAGAGATCGTTGCGGTAGCCGTGTATTACGGTATCTTTCTCCACCAAAACATCCACATGGATGGCGTGGCGTTTGAGTTGCCCCTGCATGAGATTGATCAAACTTTCAATCAAATCTTCTGCAGTAAAATCGGTCTTTTTATGATCCCCTTTGATGAACTGACGAAAGTCATCGATGGTTCCGGAGAGATACTGTGCATTGTCATTGATCTGTGTACAGGTTTCCCGAACGCGCTCTTCGGTTGCCAGCCCCAGTTCCTGCTCGGTTTGCAAGCCGGTTGCCAGAGTCGAGATAACCGACAGCGGCTGGCGCCATTGGTGGGCAATATTGCCGATCATCTCCCCCATGGCCGCTTGTTTTTCCTGCTGAACCAATTGTTCCTGAATGCGGCTGTTCTCTTCGATTTGTTCTCTGAGTTTCGTCTCACGGGCCACGATACGGGAACGCATGGTATTGAAACTGTCAACAAGGCTTCTGAAGATTGGGTACGCTGCCGCGACCGACTCTTGTCCCGACTTATCCCGTGCAAACGCATCAATATTGCGCATCAGCCGTTCCACGGGAACGACGATATGCTGTGTCATCATGTTGGCACTCCACACTGTCAGCATCATCGTGACAATCAGGAGAATAATAGCCGCGGTTAACACCCTCTGCAGATACTGATCGATACTGTCGGTATGATCGGTGACCGTTACAATCCAATCAAAGTTTGAGAGGTGCGCATAAGAAAGATAATGGTCTTCATCCATAAGCCCTTTCCAGAAGCTGCCCCCTTTTTGGTAATGGGCAGGATATTCGATCAATGTATATGGGTCGTGTCCGGAAACAGCCCCCAGAAAAGCACTGGTATGGAAAAATATTTGCTCTTTGATCACCCGATTGGGATCAATGCTGTCGTAAATATATACCCCCTTTTCGTTGACAATGGAAATAGATCGATGTGTTCTTTTTTGAATATAATATGCCAGTTTACTAAAAAAAGATTCTGCATTGGAGCTGATGACGTATATTTTATCCTCAAAATTAAAGGCATGTGAGAGGAGAATAGTATTCTCGTGTGCATCATAATAGACAGCACCTCGCTTGCTTTCTTTTCCGTGAAGAATGGGATCAACCAAAGCTTTTTGGTATCGATTGAGACGGACCGTATCGGTTCCGCAGTCGTACCGGCAATAGCTCTGTGTTACGTTGCCATGCCGATCAAGCACCAGCACGGAATAGAAATCAGGCGCGAAATCGAACCCGGCATTAATCGCGCTGAGTTCCCCTTGCGTTATCTTGTTGTGTACAACATTAAAGAACAAATGGACACGGCGATAATAATCATCAGCAAGGCGTTCAACCGTTCGCAGCAGGCGTGTGTGCTCACTGACCATCAGGGAAACTTCGGATTGATAAACCAGCCAGCCGGCAATACTGCCGACAAGCAACATCGGCACCAGTCCGAAAAAGATCAGTTTTCGACGAATATCTTGTCGAAATGTCAGCTCCTTAGGCATCGCCGATTTCGTCCTCGCTGATTTCACGAGAAAAATACCACCCTTGGGTATAATCAATACCGATCGCTTTGACTGTCTCGTATTCTGCCGCATTGCTTACCATTTCGGCTACGGTTTCTATGCCGAGTTTCTGACAAAATGTGTGGATGGTCTCCACAATGAGTCTTTGGCGATCCAACGTGTCAATGCCTTGAATCAATAATCCGTTGATTTTCACATAGTCGACCCGTAGCGCCTCGAGCATACCGAAATTGGAGTAGCCGATACCAAAATCATCGATCCCTACCAAACACCCATGATGCCGAACCGACTGAATAAACGTGCCGGCTACTTCATAATTGTCGATTTTTTCACTCTCCAAAATCTCAAATTCAATTTTTTTGGCTTCATGAGGGTTTTTGCGCAATACACGATCGATGTGCCGCACTGTTTCCTTGTCAATCAAATCAATATAGGAAACATTCACGGCGACGCGAATCCCCTTGGCGCGAACCACATCGATGACCCGCTGGAGCATGACACGCATGATGACCGGATAGAGTTGTGTTTTTTTGGCTATCCCCAAAAACATAACCGGACCAATCAGTTTGTTGGGTTGTCCACTGTAGCGGATCAATGCTTCGTATTTGTGTATTTTTTGAGTCTGTGTTGCGTAAATTGGCTGAAAATAGGGGCGAAAGTTGCCACTTGTTATGGCGTTGTCCAACTCCTTTGTCCACCAGATATTGGTTTGTCTGTCGGTGATATTGCCATAAGACTTTGGATTGTATTCAATATAATGCTGGTGATTTTCGTTTGCCTTTTGCATGGCGCGTTGTGCATAATAAAGCGTATGGCCATTTTCGGAAATTGCCAGCGCAAACGTCAAAACAAGGTAAACAGGGATGGTATCAACCTCCATCCCGTCCGTGCGACACTTTTTGGAAAACTGTTCCAGCTCTTCCCGAATGGATTCATTGCTGCGGCTGAGGTCCTTGTCCGCAAGGACAAATCCATTTGCACCAATCCGATATACGTCGAACCGATCACCCAGCGCTGCCTCCATCCGTTTGGCCAGTTCAACCAAAACCCGACTGGCGACTTCGTCTCCATACAGGTCGCTGATGTGACCAAAGTGTTCTGTCTCTACCAGCACCAGCCGATTGGGCGTTGTGCGCTTTAAGTCGCGCAATAATGCCTGGCGTGTCTGCAGCCCTGTCTCGGGATCCCGATACAGTGCACGCAATTCATGATAGAGCAGTGATTGCCCCATAGCGTCGAAGAGTTTGCGTGTATCAAGGGGCTTGAGTACATATTTGTCCACATGGATATCAATGGCCTCAAAGAGATGATCTGTGCTGGAGTATGCCGTCGTCACAATGACCGGAACCGAAGGGTTGGCCCCCTTGATCTGTCGGGTCATTTCCAGACCATCCATATGCGGCATACTGATATCGCTGATGACCATATCAATCTCATGGTGATGTTCGCGATAGAGTCGGAGCCCCTCCTCACCATCGTAAGCACGCAGAACGCGCTTCACCACACGCTCCAGCAATGAAACGGTGACTGCGTGGAGCTGCTCCTCATCTTCGCAGTACAGGACGGTTACATCTTTTAATTTTTCCAATGTTTTTTTCAATACGCTCGTCTCCTGATGCCGATTTGGGCACAATGTGGATCGTATATTCTATCCTAAAAGGACTTATGCTTATGGGCATTCCTGTTTGGAATGACCGGGATTGAATTTTCTGAATAGATTTGGCTATGATTCTAAAATGAATTCCATACAACAGTTTGCAATCATTGGCCCGACCGCATCGGGCAAAACAACTTTGGCATTGGAATGGGCCCGCCGGCATCATGGTGTCATTCTTTCGCTCGACTCATTGGCACTCTACCGGGATATTGATATTGCTTCGGCAAAACCTACCCCCGAAGAACGTGGCACGGTCCCCCACTTTGGTTTGGATTTGATTCCACCCGATGTGCCATTTGATGTTGCCCGCTTTGGGGAATGTTATCACCAAGCATACGCTTTTTCTCAGCAAGAGCACCGACCGCTTCTTTTGGTAGGCGGATCGGGTTTTTACCTCAAGACGCTGCGCGAAGGCATCAGCCCACTGCCCGATATAACACCCTCTGTCCGCATGGAGATCCAGGATATTTTAAACGACCTAGATCGTGCTTACCGCCGCCTTGAATCAATTGATCCACTCTTTGCCCAGGCGATTCACGCGTCGGATCGTTACCGCATTGAAAAAGGCTTGACCATTCATCGTGCCACGGGATTGGGCCCAAGCCGCTGGTTTGCAACGCATCCTCCGGAACCCATCATCACCAAGCCACTCCCTGTGTATGAAATATCGGTGGAGCGCTCCGTATTGCGCCAACGCATTGCATTGCGGACGGACACCATGCTTGCCAATGGGCTGATTGATGAGGTGTGTGGACTGGAGCGTCACTATACGCGTGCGCCCAAACCGATGCGATCCATCGGGATCAAAGAAGTATTGATGTATCTTGACGGTCGGCTTGATGCTGCGCAAATGCGCGAACAGATTATCATCCAAACGGCGCGATTGGCCAAGCGCCAAGTGACATTTAATAAAACGCAATTTCACGTAGCACATCGGGGAACTTTGCCGTGGCTGCGCAAGAAGATTTTGTCGGCCCACGGATAGACGCGGACAGCGCATCGAGCTGCAGCAGAAGACGCCGGACAGAATCCAGAAGACCTCAGTATCCGCTTGCGCTGATCAGATACACAACATAATTCATCAGCGGCTGAATATAGAACAGCGCCATGATCGTTGCAAAGGCGGCAATGCCGATTACAATTTCCAATGCCCGGGAGCGGTTGGTATATACCGTGACAGAACCCTCCGGCGCCTGCTTCAGAAACATGTATACAATGAGTTTAAGATAGTAGTAGGCAGCAATGGCACTGTTGAGTCCCATCACAACGGCCAGCCAAATATATCCGGCATCCACGGTGGCACTCAGAAGATACATCTTGCCCCAAAAAAGGCTGAAGAGAGGTACGCCGCTCAACGAGAGCATGAAAATGGCCATGATGATCGCGGCAAAGGGCTCCACATGGATCATGCCGGCAAATTTGACAAAAGGATGGTGGAATCGGCTGTGGTGTGTCCGGTCCTTGTGGCGGCTGATCCAGAGCATCGAGAATGCACCCAGGTTGGTGAAGAGAAACAAGGCATAGTAGAGGAACACACCGCTGTTGGCTTTGGTCGTATCCAGGGCAATGGCTGCCATCACAAATCCGGCATGTGAAATGGAGCTGTAGGCCAGCATTCGTTTGACATCATTTTGGACGATCGCCATCATATTGGACAGGGTCATGGTAATGACCGCCAGCGCGATCACCACATTGCGCACCGTATCTATACCCAAGTCGATGTACATCCCCAATACCCGCATTGCCACAACCATCATCGCGACCTTGGGAACAACCGACATAAAGCCGGCCATGGGGGCGCTGGAGCCTTCGTATACATCCGGGGTCCAGGTATGGAACGGAAAGAGTGATACTTTGAAGCCGATGGCCACCAGGATGAGCATCGCGCCACCGATAATCGGCGCCATCAGCCCCACTTCACCAATCCGCCCCTGCAGTATTTCGGTAACCTTATAGAGCTCGACCGAACCGGTCACAGCGTAAATGGCTGCCGAACCCATCACAAAAAACCCAGCTGCCATGGCACCCATGGTAAAGTATTTAAAAGACGCTTCGTGGGCGCCGACCGTGTTGTGCATGGCAATCATGGTATAGAGCGCCAATGAAGCGGTTTCCAGGCCGATAAACATCATGATGAGGTTGTCCGTAGCCACCATGAACTGAAATCCGGCTACCATAAAAAGGAACAGTGCAAAGAATTCCGGATAGGCATATTCATGAAACCGTTTCGAGGTCAGTGCCAACGGAATAAAAAGGATTGAGGCCACAAGAATCAAAAGATGACTCAAGATGGTAACGCCGTCAACCACCACAAGATCAAAAAAGCCCCGCACGTTGATTTTCAGCCCCAACGTCGCGCCCATATCGATAAATAAAACCAATACGGTCAAAATGACATACAAAGATTTATCGAGGTCTTTTTTGAACAGATCGATAATCAAAATACCTAGGGCGCCTGCAATCGCGATCAGCATGGGTGCGAGCGTGATCACATTGAGCGATGCCAGGTCAATGGAGATAGGTGTTAACATTATTGGGCCTCCTTTGCGGGCTTGCTGACCCGTATGATGTGGGTGGCTTTTGTTTCAGGACTTGCTTTTTCGTGCATCAGTATCAGTAGTGATTTGACGCTGTTGTCGATGGGTCCCAAAACCGGCTTGGGGTAAACCCCCAGCCAAATCACAATGGCCGTCAGCGGAATCAACGCTGCAAGTTCTTTGCCGTTGAGGTCTTTGAGTTTGGTATTTACTTCATGGACAATGGGTCCGAAAAACGTACGTTTATACAGGCTCAGCATATACACTGCACCCAAAATGATGGAGGTCCCGCCAATCGCCGCCATTATGGGAGCAATGCGGAAGAACCCTGCCAATGAGAGATATTCTCCAACAAAGCCCATCGTCAGCGGCAGGCCGACCGATGCCATCAGCATCACGCCGAAAATCAACGCATAGTTGGGCATGACCGATGCCAAGCCACCAAATTCACTCAGCATCTTGGTGTGACGGCGATCATAAATAACCCCCACCAGCAAGAAGAGGGCACCCGACACAATTCCGTGCGAGAGCATGAAGAAGACGGACCCGCTGATCCCTTCGGCATTCATCGCAAAAATTCCCAGCATAATCACGCCCATATGCGAAACTGATGAGTAGGCGATGACCTGCTTCATGTCTTTTTGTGCATAGGCGACCATGGCGGTATATACAATCATGATCAATGCCAAAACGGCGACGGGCGTGATGTAGAGCACCGAAGCATCCGGAAACATGGGCAGGGAGAAGCGAACAAATCCGTATGTCCCCATTTTGAGCAAAACTGCTGCCAGGATCACAGAACCCACCGTGGGGGCCTGGCCGTGTGCATACGGAAGCCAGGTATGAAACGGAAACATCGGTACTTTGATCGCAAACCCAATGAAAAAAGCCCAGAAAAGCCATTTTTGTGCCTGCAGGGTAAACGCAAGTTCATACCAGTCTGTCAAGGCAAAACTCCATGTGCCGGTAATGGCTTGATAGGTATAGGCAACATACAGCATTCCCACCAACATGACCAGCGATCCGGCAAACGTGTAGAGGAAAAATTTGATGGCCGCATAGAGACGCAGCTCCCCGCCCCATGCTCCGATTATGTAGAGCATCGGTACCAATGAAAATTCCCAAAACAGATAGAAGATCACCGCGTCAAGCGAAACAAAAACACCCACCATTGCCACTTCGAGAAACAGAAGCGTCAAGATGATGTTTTTTAAATCTTTTTTGACGTTGAGGGCCAGAATGCCGATCAGGGTCATCAAGGTGGACATAATCACAATAAAGAGACTGATGCCGTCCACACCCACATAATAGCTGATACCAAAATCCGGTACAACCGCGATCCGCTTGACAAACTGCATGCCGGCGTCGGATGCATCGAAGGCGAGCCAGAGCCAGAGTGAAAGGATCAATTCGACCGCCGCAACGCTGATGCCGTAGACACGAATGCTCCGTTCCTGGACCACAAAGCCAAGAATCCCCGCAATCAACGGAAAGAAAATCAACACACTTAAAATATCATTCATCTATGTCTCCTTAACCCTGTGCCGCTGCAACAAGAACCAGCGCAACCAAAACCAGTGCACCCATTCCCATGAGCTTCAGATAATCCGACAGATTGCCTGTCTGTAATTTTCGCGTCGAATCACCGCTGTCGCGAATCACCGAAGCAATTCCGTCCACCGTGGCATCCACAACCTGCTTGTCTACCTCTTCCCACATGATCTGCGATGCTTCGGCGTAAGGTTTGCTGAAAACTTTTTCGTAGAAGACCGGGATGTAATATTGGTTGGAGAGGATCCTATACGGCATCCCCTGTTCCAGCTTTTTGTCACGCTTGAGTCCTTTGGCATAACGCATCCATGCATACAGAATCCCCCCCAATGCGATCGCCGTCGTGACCGCAGTAAGGATGGGGACAGTATGATGCGTATGTTCGCTCATCGTGTAGGCAGGAAGGAGATGGGTTACAAATGCGACAAAAGGTTCACGGAACCATCCAAAAATAATCGCCAAAATCCCCAGAGGCGCCAGCGCCCACAAAACGTATTTTTGCACTTCATGGGGATGGAACCCGTGTGCTGTATATCGTGCATCTCCCAGGAACGTCAAAAAGACTTGACGGAAGCTGTAGAATGCCGTCAGGCCGGCGGTCAACCAAAGGATTAGCCAGATGCCGTACGTGTGCTCATTGAATGCTACTTCCAAAATTGTGTCTTTGGAAAAGAATCCCGCCAAAGGCCAAATACCGGCCAGCGCAAGTGATGCAATCCCCATGTAGGCATATGTCCAGCCCATTGTTTTGCGCAAGGCGCCCATTTTGAAAATATCAAGCTCATCATCCATGGCGTGCATCACATTGCCCGCACCGAGGAAGAGAAGGGCTTTGAAAAAGGCGTGTGCCGCCAAATGGAACAGGGCGACCCAGTATGCTCCCAATCCGGCGGCAGCAAACATATAGCCCAGCTGCGAGAGTGTCGAGTAGGCTATGATCTTCTTGAGGTCGCGATTGACCAGGGCCATCGATGCGGCAAAAATCGCTACGAAGGTACCCACAATGGCGATCAAATAACTGACTTCAGGAATCAGTTCATAGAGGGGGTGGGCACGGATGACCAAATAGACGCCGGCTGTTACCATGGTCGCAGCATGAATCAATGCCGATACCGGAGTGGGTCCTTCCATCGCATCGGCCAGCCAGGTGTGGAGTGGGAATTGTGCCGATTTTCCCATCGCGCCGATAAACAGAAAGATGCCGATCCACACCACCAAGCCATGATCCATCTTGGGCACGGCCGCAAACACATCGTTGTACTGCAATGAGCCAATGTTCCAGTAGATCAAAAAGATCCCCACCAGCATGCCCAGGTCTGCAATCCGATTCATGATAAATGCTTCATTGGCTGCCCATGAAGGAGAAATCGATGGGTTCACATCTCGGGTCGCGTCTGCTTTGTGATACCAAAACCCGATCAGAAGCCAGGAACACACTCCGACCCCTTCCCATCCGATAAACAATCCAAGAAAATTGTCGCTCATGACCAACACCAGCATAGAGAAGACAAACGCCGAGAGGTAGGAAAAGAATCGGTTAAAACTTTTGTCATGGTCCATATAGCCGTTGGCATAAATATGTACCACTGTCGAGACCAGCGTCACTACCGTCATCATGACCGCCGTCACCGGATCAATATTAAATCCAAACGGAATGGACATGTCTCCGGCCACAATCCAATCCATGAGCTTCGCATGAAATGTTCCTGCATGGTAAACATGATTGAGCAGGACGGCCGATGCAACAAAGGAGACAAACAGCAGGGCCGAGGTGACAATACCGGTGATCTGTGCCTTGGCTTTTTGTGCATAGAGTGCGGCAAACAAAGAGCCGGCAAACGGTGCGAACAATGCAATATAAATATATGTTTCCATCTCTACCCCTTCATGATCATAAAATCATCTAAGTTCAACGTGCCGTACTTCTTGTACAGCATGATCAAGAGGCCCAGTCCCACGGCCACTTCACTGGCAGCAACCGCAATAATGAAAAAGGCGAACATTTGACCGGTCATATCATGCCGATAACTTGAAATGGCCGCAAAGGCTATATTGGCAGCATTAAGCATAATCTCAGTCGCAAAAAAGAGCATCAAGAGATTTTTCCGGCGCACAACGCCGATCAGCCCCACCCCAAAAAGAATCCCGGCAAGAATCAGGTAATGTGAGAGGGTTATCATGTGTTCTCCTTTGTATCGGTTTCGGGTAGTGCATCCGTGACCGAGAGACTCGTCTCCATCTTTTTGCCGGCAAGGATGATACCGGCAATCATAGCGACCAGCAGCATCACCGATGCGACTTCAAACGGAAGCAGGTATTTGGTAAAGAGGATCAACCCGACCGACTGGGGATTGGTGGCACCGGTTTCGGGCGGAAACAGGGGCGGGGTTGCCGTGCCCAGAATGGGCGCAGCAAACATAATGACCAGCAAAAGGGCAATCCCGCCCCCCAGGGCAAAGACCATCAGGGTGTTGCCGTTTTTCTCTTCGACATTGCGTGTCAAATCAAAAAACATCATCGCGAAGGCATACAGGGCCATAATGGCACCGACATATACAATCAGCTGAACCACCCCAAGAAAGTCGGCACCCAGAATAAAAAACAGTCCGGAAATCAGCACCATCCCTGCCGCAAGTGACGTCATGGCGTAGAGAACATTTTTGCTCATGACGGTCACCAAAAACAGTCCGGTGATCAACACGGCAAACAGATAAAAAGCAAATAAAATCATGGCTGTCTCCTTAGTATGCCAGTGGCGTTTTTTTGATCTGTTCATCAGCATGGGGCGAAACAGAACCATAGCCGGAGAACTCTTTTTGTGACGTGAGCCGATCGATCGGCGTCAACATATCTTCAAACAATGAGAAACTTGCACGCTGTTCACTGGCCGTCTCATAGCGCCCGCCATGGGTAATGGCCAGCTCCGGGCACACTTCGGCACAATAACCGCAAAAAATACACCGGCCGAAATTGATGGTATATTCGGTAACCGCTTTGCGCTGATTTTCGTCGTATTCCGTATCCATCCGAATCGCATCGGCCGGGCAAATTTTTTCACACAGTCCACACCCAATGCAGCGGTAATGACCGCTTTCCAGCAGGCGCTTCATCTCATGGATCGCGCGGTAGCGTGGTCCAATGGGGAGTTTCTCAAATGGGTACT
>CAZRUT010000005.1:0-13498 GCA_964603215.1 uncultured Nitratifractor sp. | reverse complement strand
TTTGGCACATGATTATGAAAAAATAGACAAAGCAATTATTTGCAATGAAATACTCAATAAATTGCCGCAAATTGAGCAATATTTAACATATATTGAAACTGCTTTGTAAAATCATATTTCGGAAGAATAGGGGTCTGAAACAATGACAACGCATCCATAAGCTTCAAAATCTTCAATGAGCTAAGTCCGACAGACTCCTAGCCCTTGCGGAAGATAGTGACTGCATATGTATTGCCTCATGTTGTGCTATTATTAGAGGTGCCCGACAATCCTGTCTGTATTTTTCGCTGAAGTACCTCCCCCGCCGTCAATGCAAAAACTGCCCAGTTTCATGCCTCAGAATTCTACTGTCTGCTCCTTCATCATGTTCTTCATCCTTCTGTTTGCACCGGCAAGGGTGTAGATGAACTTTGGGGGCGGTCTCCCTCCTCCTGCGTCAAGACAAGGTTTTTATTGACATGTAGTGTTGTTAAAGACAAAATAGGTTGTCTTGCCGCATGGGACGATTTCTGTATCGGAGCATGTCGTTCTGCCGGGATCATTGTAGGAAGCGTCAACAGTCAATTCATAGTCGCATTGATCTGATGGTACATTATATGCTTTGGTGTGACCTTTGTGTATGCCGCTGCCGACATCAAGTATCGCGTGACTGCCATCAGTCATAAAGACATAGGCTGTTACAATCCTATAAGTAGAAGAAGTGCTATTTGCTACTTTGATGTACGTTCTGGTCTCATCCCTCGTACCAACCCCACATCCAGTGATTATGAGCAAAGCAACAAAACCCAAGAAACTTTTTTTCATCTTTTTCTCCCAAACAGTATCTTTGGCATGCTCAAGATGCATGCACCAGCTCGATAAACCCGCGTACCATCATGTTGTATTGTAGCGATTCAGCCACAAAAAAGCAAATAAGCCACCTCACAGCGACGCCACAACCCACTCGGCAAAAGGAATGGAGGCGGTGAAGGCGGGGGAGACGGCGTTGAGGATGTGGGTGGTGTTGCCTGAGGTTTCGACGACAAAATCCTGCACCAGTTCGAGCGTATGGCGGTGGAGGAGCTGGGCGCGGATGCCCGGTGTGCTCCAGGTATCGTAAGGCTCCATCGGCATGGTACGGGTCAGTTTCCGAGCCAGATCGATGAGGTATTTTCGGCTGTATTTGCGCACCTCTTCAATCGCCAGCGATCGAAAACCGAAACGGTTGGTGAAAAACAGGCGGGCTTCCCAGCAGAAGATCTGGACCATCTCCGACAGGCTGAAGCGGTCCATGCCCCGATAGTTTTCCCGCCAAAATGCCGGGATCGCCGTGGGGCCGATCTTGGCGGCATGGTCTACGGCCAGCGTAAAATGGACGCCGAGAAACGGATTGGCAAGGTTGGGGACAGGGTAGATATTGGTGGTCAGTCCTGAACGGTTGGCGCTGTCTTTGAGATAGATTCCTTTGAATGGGAGGATGGTGTATTCCATCCCGCAGTGAAAATCGTGTGCGATCCGGTCGGCGTAGAGGCCGGCAGCGTTGATGAGGTGCCCGAAACGGAGCACACCGCATGCAGACTGGATCGCGTCGATTCCGAGGCGTCGTTCGTATCCGCATCCCAGCCGGATCGTCACCCCCATGTCGCGGGCTAGATCGGCAAATGCGCGCGTCACTTGGCGCGGATCCACCGTGGCCGTGGTGGGAGAAAAGAGGGCGCGGCGGTATGTGGCGGCTTCGGGGTGGCGGCGGGCCAATGCATCGCGGGTCAGCCACGAGAGTGTGACGCCGTTGGTACGCCCCCGCTCCATCAGCGTCTCCAGCACGGCATCTTCCTCTGCATCAGCAGCGACGACGACTTTGCCTGCTGTGTTGAGGGGAAGATTGTTGTTGCGGCAAAAGTCCCGCATCCTGGCATTTCCCTCCCGGGTGAAGCGGGCCTTGAGGGAGTCGGCGGTGTAGTAAAAACCCGCATGAAGCACCCCGCTGTTGCGCCCGCTGCTGTGAAGGCCGAGTTCGGGTTCTTTGTCGATGAGCGTGATGGTGGCGTTTGGGTGGGCCCGCTTGAGTGCGATGGCGATATTGAGTCCGACAATGCCGCCGCCGATGATGAGGTAGTCGGTCATGATGTTCCTTTAGAATCCCAAGGGTTCATCGACGAGAATGATTGTGGTACGGCCGGGTTTGTCGCCGTCGATCCAGGCAAATTTGTTGGCAATGTTGTCGGCGTTCCATTGGGGATCTCTGCCCATGGAGCGGGCTTTGGCATTCATGCGTTCGACGTTGCGCGGGATGGCGACGGTGCGGATGCGTTCAAACGCGGCTTCGAGATCTTCAACTATTTTGTGGATACTGGCGATCAACAGCACCTTTTTGGGCCCAAAGATCTGTGCGGCAACACGGTTGCCGTCTCCGTCGACGTTGACCAGCTCCCCGTGCAGGGTGATGGCATTGCAGCCAGTGACATACAGATCACTGAGCAGCCCCTGGCGCCGCTGTTCGTAATTTTCTTCGGGGGAGATGCCTGGCGCGTATTGGTTGGCGAGGGTAATGCCGTCATGCTGCTGGATCCATGCCAAAAAACCAATCTGCGCCACCGTGGTCGAACCGCCCAGTCCGACATGCATGCCGTCGTGCACCAACGTTTTGGCCCGTTCGCATGCTTCGGAACCGGACGGGACGCGGAGTACCTCAAAGCCATTGCGTCCCAGACGGGCAATGGTGCGCTGTATTTGGGAATCGTTCATGATGCTGCGGTGCCTCGGGGGTGGGTAAGCTTGTGAAAAGCCATGATGCCGATCATCAGGATGATGCCAAAAATATGGCTATTGGGGAGCCAGGACACCATGCTTTCCCACCCAAAGACCGAATCCTGCGCCAAGAGCAAAAAAGTGCTGAAGCCAAACACAATCCGCTCCCACCACCGCATGGGATGATCCCAAAAGCCCTCCACGGTGGCCGTAAACATCAGGATGCCGGCCAGACTGACGACAAAAACTTCCAGGCGTGCCCCCCAGGTACCGGTAATCAACGGGGAGAAGGCAAACAGCATGGGGATGATGTAGAGTCCCTTGCCCAGCTTCCAGGATTCCAGGCCGGTGCGCATGGGTGGGGTTCCGGCGATGCCGGCTGCGGCAAAGGCTGCCAGACACACCGGTGGCGTGAGATTGGAATCCTGCGAGAGCCAAAAGATGATCAAGTGGGCTGACAGCAGATACATGGTCATCGCCGGTACGGTGACTCCGGCCGAGGCGAGGGCAGCCATTTCCGGCGAGAGCATCAGCCCCAGCAAGGCCGGAGCCGAAAGGACTGCCAACACAATATAACTGGCCGTCACCGGCAGCCCCATTCCGAGAAACAGTGAGGCAATCGCAACCAAAACAAGGGCCAGCATGAGGCTGTGGGCCGACCACTCCATGATGAGCTGTGAAAAGGTAACTCCGATGCCGGAAATGTTGATGATGCCGACGACAATCCCCACCGAAACCAGCAATACGCCGGTAACGATCATGTTTTTGGTCCCCATTGCCAAAGCGTCCGCAATGTCGCGCAGCGACATGCGCTTGGTGCGGGTCAGCCATGAGGAGGCTATGATGGCCAGGATCGAAAATCCGGCGGCATAGGTCGGGGTAAACCCCCGGATCAACAGCAGCATCAAAACCGTGAGCGGGATAAAAAAGTGAGCCCCTTCCCGCAGGATCGGCCATACATTTGTCTGTTCTCCCGTGGCGGCGATGTTGTGCTTTTTGGCATGAATATGAATATAAAAAGAAATGGAAGCGAAATAAAGAATTGCCGGAAGAATCGATACGAAAATAATGGTTGTAAACGGGATTTGTGTCATTTGCGCCATCACAAACACACCGGCTCCCATGATCGGGGGCATAATCTGCCCGCCGGTACTGGCCGATGTTTCAACTGCGGCGGCAAAGATGGGTTTGAAACCGTTTTTGATCATCATGGGAATGGTAATGGACCCGGTCGAAACGGTGTTGGCCACAGCCGATCCCGAAATCGTCCCCATCAGCGCCGAGGAAAAGACCGCGACATGACCTGCTCCGCCCTGAAAGCGGGCGGTGAGTGCTTTGGAAAGGTCCACAATGAAGTCTCCGGCACCCGATTTCATCAAAAAAGCGGCAAAAAGCATGAACATAAAGACATAGGATGCCGAAATATTGGCAATGAATCCAAACAACCCTTCTCCGGTGTAGAATGCCCGATACAAAAAACGCTCAACCGTCATCCCGGCAAACGCAAAGACACCGGTCATATAATTACCCAAAAAGAGCACATAGGCAATAGCCAGTGTCATTAAAATCGGAATAATCCACCCGGTCGTACGCCGGACGATTTCCAGTGCCAGCAGAATGGTTCCGCCTGCGACGATGAGATTGGGCATCCCCATGATAATGCTGCCGCTGCTGGAATAGATCGAAGCTTCTGTTGCCATCATATAAAAGAAAGGGACCAGCGCCAGGACGGCCAGCAGCAGATCGTACCATCCAAGGCGTTCCGGGTCACTCCGTTTGCCGGCGGGATAGAGGAGAAAGCCCAGCGAAGCGAGCAGGGAGAAGTGCGCAGCATTAAACCAGAGGTCGCTGATGCCGCCCCGCAGATTGATGTAGAAATGAAACAGGGCGATCAGTGCGGCATATCCGGTCAGAATGGCCGAGAAACGGTGGCGTGAAATCATGGCATACTCCCCTGATAGGTTGTGGGCAGGGAAGACTGCCAAACGCAGAAATCCCTGCAGTGCGGATGCGTTGCCGCTCCGGCCGAAGCCGAAGCAGATGGCTTATTTTGCGATCAGACGATCGGGAATTTTGATCCCCTGTTCCCGATAATATTTTGCAGCACCGGGATGGAGCGGCATCGGAAGGCCGGCGATCGCTTTTGCGAGTGCCATCGCTTTGGTTGCTTTGTGCACCGTGTTGAGGAAGGGAAGATTCTCGTACATGGTTTTGGTCAACAGGTAAACCGTCTCGTCGGGTGTGTTTTTGGTTACGAC
This sequence comes from uncultured Nitratifractor sp., assembly GCA_964603215.1. Classification (GTDB taxonomy): domain Bacteria; phylum Campylobacterota; class Campylobacteria; order Campylobacterales; family Sulfurovaceae; genus S017-3. The sequence goes on along the minus strand of CAZRUT010000005.1, from coordinate 8,513 downwards.
CAGCAAGTTGGGCTGTGCAATCGTGTTCACGGCCCTGTTCAGGCCGGGATAAGCGCCCTTCGGGATGACGTATCGATTCCAGACAGGAAAGACTTTCTGGATTTTTTTGATCTGGTCATCGGTAAATTCCAGGATAGAAATCTTGTCGCCGCCAATATTGGCAAATGCCTGTGTCACCGCACTGGCCGGCACGCCGGCCGGGATATTCATTCCTTCGACTTTGCGGTCTTGAAGGGCTTTTGCACTGGGGCCGTACCCCATGTACTGCTGGTTCATTTTGGTGGGATCAATCCCCAGTGCCCCCATAATGGTTTCGCCGGAAACGCGGGTGCCTGAGTTGCGTTTTCCAATGCTGAACGCTTTGCCGTAAAGGTTTTTCAGGTCCATGATGTTGCCGGTCTTTGCATAGTCGTTGTACACGACAAACTGCTCAACGTTTTGCCACAGCATGCTGACCGAGCGGAGGTTTTTGCGCGGTTTGCCCTTGTATTTTCCAACCCCCTGCCACGCCATGGAGCCAAACAGGCCCTGGAGGATAGCAAAATCGACTTCGCCTTTGTCGATCATATCCACATTTTCACCGCTTCCTGCACTCGTGACAGCCGAGAAAGTCATTTTGTGTTTTTTGGCCAGTTTCAGGCTGGCGATCGTGGCAATGCCCACCCCGACCGGGTAGTATGTGCCGCCAGTGCTGGCAGTGGCGATGATATATTTCTGCTCTTTTTTGCCTGCGTAGGCACCTGTAACCATTCCGGCTGCGATCAGGGATCCCAGCAACAGTTTTCCGATCATGTGACGTCGTTCCATGTTGTCTCCTTTGGTATGAACGACATCATTTTAAACTAAATTGTATTAAACATATATTAAAGTTGTATTATTCAATCATGTATCCCTGCCCTTTGTGGGAGCGGATGAAGTCATCATCCCCCAGTTTGTCTTTGAGCCGTTTCATGATCGCACGGAAGGTAGAGTCGGCTTTTTCCACCGTGCCCCAGATCTCTTCTTTGAATCGATTCATCGTTACGATGCGGCCGCGCAGGCGCATGAGCAGATTCAGGACCTGGGTTTCCTGACGGGAGAGCTTGACGATTTTTCCGTCGCGGTAAAGGAGCCGCTCCTGGAGATTGTATTGAAAATGCTGGTTAATTTTGAGGGATTTTTCCCGCTCTTTGAGCACTTCGTCTTTGGCCTTGCGGAGCATTTCCATGACATTGTCGATGTTCAGCGGTTTGAGAAAATAGCCGAGCACCTTCAGCTCGATGGAGCGGTGGAGTTTCTCTTCGTCCCGGTAGGCCGATACGATGATAAAATGCTGCTGCGGGTCCAGAGCATGAATGGCTTCAAGCATGCTCATCCCGTCCATGCCCGGCATTTTGATGTCGGTAAGCACCAGGTCGAATTCCTGGCCGTTTTTGATGGATTTTTTGTATGCTTTTAGCCCCTCTTTTCCATCTTTTGCCACCACCACTTCGTCAAAAATAGTGTTGAGATAAAACCCGAGTATCTCCCGGGCATCCTTTTCGTCTTCGCACAAAAGTACACGTGTATGGATCATGTGGTCTCCTCCGTTGCATGAAACTGGATGGTAAATGCAACACCGTCTTCGCGATTGCCGGCGGTGATCACTCCCCCCATGTTGTCTTCGATGATGGCGCGGGTCATATACAGTCCGATGCCCGTTCCTTTGTCTTCAAATTTGGTCGTAAAATATGGCTCAAACATCCGCTCGAGTACGTTCGGGCTGACATGGCCACCATTATTATACAATGTAATTCTGTTGTTTCCAAATGTGATCCATATTTCCCCCCGGAGCGCGGGGTGATTGTGTTTCCGAAGCAGGATGGCGTCTTTGGCATTGGAGAGGATGTTGAGGATCGCCTGGCGGAATTCGTTTTCGTATCCGTATATTTCAAATGTTTCGCCGGTACGGTGCACGGCGATGTCAGCCTTTTCAAGCGGTGTTTGCATGATCGAGAGGGTGGCGTCGATGGCCTGCGCAGTGTCAAAATGTGCTTTGGATTTGGAGGGATGGTAAAAATTTCGAAAATCGTCGATCGTATCGGACATATAATCGATCTGTTTTTTGGCACGCAGGACATAATGCTCCAGCATCGAGTGGGTAAATGCCGGATCATCAATGTTGTCCCGGATGAAATGGAGGATCAGGGTGATGTTATTGAGCGGCTGGCGCCACTGGTGGGCGATGGAGCCGATCATCTCGCCCATGGCGGCAAGTTTGTTTTGCTGGATGAGGAGTTTTTGTTTTTCCTGATTTTTGGCAACTTCGTTCCGGACAAGGGTTTGCAGGCGTTCGGATGCCTCCTTCTGGGCACTGATGTCCATACTCATCATGAGCAGACGCAGCGGCGTTCCGTCATCGTCCCAAAAAACCTTGCCGCGCCCCAGCATCCAGAGATAGCTGCCGGCACGGGTGCGGAGGCGGTATTCGCAGATCATGTGTTGCGATTGCGGTGCACGTGTGTGTTGGGCGATGGCATCCAGGACCCGGTCGCGATCTTCGGGGTGGATCAAATCAATCCAGCCGTCGTAGGAGTGGATTTCGCCGGGATGATACCCCAGAATTTCCAGCCATGTATGGGAGAAAAAGGTGTTGCCGGTTTTGAAATTGGTATCCCACAGTCCGTCATTGGATGCAATCACCGCGAGTTTGTAGCGCTCCTTGAGGCGCCGGAGGCGGGCATGGGTGCGTTGAAGCTGCAGGTTGTATTTCTTGAAAATCCCTTTGATCAAATGTGAAAATACCCACGAAAAAACCAACAGTGCAGTACCGAGAAACAGAATGATGGAAATGATGCGTTCCTGTTTGGTGCTGTATGCCTGATGAATTTTTGAAAAGATACGCTGCGCCTGATCCCCGTGGTTGCGAATCCCGACCCGCAGATAATAGCGGCTGAGGCCTTGTGTCTGCTCCTCGGGGTTGAGCGTATGTCGGATGCGCCACCGCGCGTGGTTCTGGAGATTGAATGCCCGCTCCTGCATGGCATCATAGAGCCAGAAATGGTAAGCAGACGGGGTGCCTGCTTGTGCCTGCATTGCATCGGAAAATGCCTTTCGGGTGACGCTGCGCAGGTTGTCCACACGGGAAAATGCACCCAAAAAATTCCCGTTTTTTTGCCGTTCGAAATAGCTCATCTGGATGGTTTTGTCCAGATCGTTTTTCCAGGACAGGGCCGAAAAATCCCCCTGGGAAGCGATATACATCATGGCGAGTCTTCGCCGGCTCGGATCGTTGGATTTGTTGAAGATCAGCCGCGCGATTTTTTCAATTTGTTCCTGGCCGTACTGGAGAACGAGGTCGCGATTGAAAATGACAAAATGGATTTTTTCCGCCTGTTCGATTTCTTGGAGATGGGGCGCGAGCTGACGGACCGAAGCCGATGGAGGCAGGGTGCGCCCAACCCCTTCGAGAAGATGCACACTCCGTTTGAGGCGTCCCTGGGTTCGGGAGCGATCGGCGGTAATCTGCCTGTGAACAGCGGCAATATATCGGGTGAGGCGGTTGTGGTCAATGTGCTGCTGTTTCTGGGTGATGAGGGCGATATCGCTGCTTTCGCGGTGGTCCATCACGGCATGCGTGATGATGATCAGCAAAGCAATCAGTGCGACGATAAAGAGTGGAGGAACCCATGTCAGGATCGCTTCGATGTCGTGGAGTGTGTAGTGTTTTTTTCGGTGCATAGCGGGCTCCGCCCGGCAGAAGAAATCGAGCACCTGCCTCCCGGGCGCAGCGGAGGCACGGTCCGAAATGCCGGATGATTAAACGCGCGCCTCTTCGCGGCGCTGCAGGTACGTCCATTTGGCATCAATGTCCGCCTGGATGCGCTCAATGACGTGGCGATTCTCCGGTTTGAAGAGGTGCTTGTAGCGCCCCTGAGCTCCAAGGTAGTCTTCGACTTTGAGGACGTTTTTCGGGCGGTAGAGAATGTTGAGTTCCTGTCCGTTGATAATCTCATAGATGGGAAACATCAGCGAATCAGTCGCCAGATCGGTCACATGCACCGTATCTTTGGGATCAAACTTCCACTCCGTGGTGCAGGCACTGACGGTGTTGATAAAACACGGCCCTTCCGTGTCGAGGGCTTTTTGGAATCCTTTGGCCATGATCTTCCATTTGTTGGGGGCCAACTGGGCGACGTAGGGGGCGCCGTGGGCTGCCATGATGGCGACAATGTCTTTTTTCTTCTGCGTTTTACCGTAACTGGCACTTCCGGCCTGTGCGGTAGAAGTGTGGGCACCGATGGGGGTCGATGATGAGCGCTGACCGCCGGTATTGGCATAGTTTTCATTGTCGAGGACGATGTAGGTAAAATCATGTCCGCGCTCCATAGCACCGGAGAGCCACTGAAAGCCGATGTCGTAACTCGATCCGTCTCCGCCGAAGGCGACGAACTTGACCGGCGCATCGGGATCCTTGAGGGTCCCTTTGCGCTTGCGGGCTTTGTACATTGCTTCGGCACCGCTGATGGCGCTGGCCGCGTTTTCAAACCCGATGTGGATCCACGAAGTGTCCCAGGACGTGTATGGATAGACGGCGGTGGAAACTTCCAGGCAGCCGGTATTGGTTCCGATGACAAGGTTGTCATCCGTGGCATTCATCAGTTCGCGAACGATCATGGAGTGGGCGCAGCCCGGACAGAGCAGATGGGCCCCTTCAAAACGCTCATTGACGGTGGAGAATTCTTTTAGGTTTTTGATATTGGTGATGGCCATGCTTAGCTCCTTTTGGTCTCAAAAAATCCGAGTTTGGGTCCGCGAACACCGCTGAACTGCTGGATCGGGGTCGTGATATAACCGGCATCGGCGTGTGCTTTTTGCTCCGTAAAAATCCGGCGGGCTTCTTCGACCGAGAAGTCCCGGCCTCCCAATCCGTAGATGAAGTTGGTAATCAGCGGACGGTTTTGGCCGGTATAGGCTGCGGCGGTCATTTCATTGAACAGTGCCCCCATGGCACCGCCCGGCGAAGATTTGTCCATCACGGCGAGTGCCTTCAATGGTGCGCCGTCGATGACATCGCGGATGAGATCGTACGGGAAGGGGCGAAAAACTCTTGGTGCGATGACGCCGGCTTTGATGCCTGCTTCCTGACGGAGCTGTTTGGCTGCCAATGTGGCCGTTTCAACGCTCGACCCGAGTGCGACAATGGCGACTTCGGCATCGTCGAGCATGTAGGTTTCGACCCGTCTGTATTCGCGTCCGGTCAGGGCTTTGAACCGGGCGAATGTCTCATCAATGACGCTGCGGGAATCCATGAGCGCTTTGTGCTGCTTGGCTTTGTGCTCAAAGTGCCAGTCCTCTTCGGTTTGTGCCCCGTGGGTTACGGCGCGGGAAAAGTCGAGCATTTCATCCACCGGCTTATAGTCACCGATGAATGCGTATGCCGCCTCATCGTGAAGCGGATTGACTTTTTGGGCTTTGTGTGACGTGGTAAATCCGTCCTGGTGGACCATCACCGGAAGGCGGACATCGTGGTGTTCGCCGATGGGGAAGGCGCACAATGCCAGATCGTATGCCTCCTGGGCATTGAATGCATCCATCTGGATCCATCCACTGTCACGCCCGAGGTACATGTCGGCATGATCGCCGCGGACATTGAGCGGAGAAGCCAAGGCGCGGTTGACGACGGTCAGTACCATGGGCAGGCGCATGCCCGAAGCCTGATAGAGCACTTCGACCATGAGGGCAAACCCCTGTGAAGAAGTGGCCGTCGCGACCCGTCCGCCAGCCGCTGCTGCCCCGGTGCAGGCGGACATGGCAGCATGCTCCGATTCGACCATGACGAATTCCCCGTCAACATAGCCGTTGGCAACATAGGCACCATACCCTTCGACAATGGGTGTGGAAGGGGTGATGGGGTAGGCAGCGACAACGTCGATCTGCGCCTGGCGCAATGCCTGGGAGACGGCATAGTTTCCGTCCCAGACTTCGATTTCGTTGATTTCAAACTTTTTTGCCATGGGGATCCTTTATTTCGCTTTTTTCTTTTTCTCGGGCCACTGGGTGAGGGCGACATCGAGTGCTTCGTTGGTGTCAAACATGACCAGCGATTTGGGGTTGGTGGGGCACACTTCGGCGCATACGCCGCATCCTTTGCAGTGATCGTAGTCAATCCCCAGCATTTGCTTGTCGCGGGAAATGATGGAAGCATCAGGGCACCAGACCCAGCAGTTCTGGCAGTCGATGCAGATATCGGCATTGTACACCGGCTTGAGGATACGCCACGATGCGACGGTCGCCGTATAGGAGCTGTGGTCGGTATAGTCCCGCTCCTCAGGCCGAATATGGGCGACATCGGTGACGGCATCCGCAAAAGGATTGACGGTAACACCCTGCGTGACTTCATCCCAGCCGACTTTTTCTTCGGCACCCAATTCGTGGATGCCCCGTTTTTCGCTTCCGCTTAATCCGGTGAATGTATTGTTACTCATGATTCGCTCCTACTTGACTTCATGGTAAGCGCGGGTGATCGCTTCCATATTGGCATCGATGATTTTCTGGGGGAATTTTGCCAAAACATGCTTCATGCTTTCCAAAAACGCATCCAGTGGGAACATCCCCGAGATTTTCATCAGGGCACCCAGCATGGGGGTATTGGGCATGGAGCGCCCGATGGTTTCTTTGGAGAGGCCAATGGCATCCAAAACATGTACCCGGTCCGCTTTGTCCTGCAATGCGGGGATTTGGGCGATCAGATCCTCTTTGTTCAAATGGGTGGTGATGATATACTGGGTGGTGGATTTTTCGTCCTTGGTAATGTCGTCGGTATAAGCCAAACCCGGGTCGATCACCAGCACATAGTCGGGGTTCATTTTGGTCGCATGGTTGATGATGGGTTCATCATCGATGCGGTTGTAGGCATTCATGGCCGCTCCCCGTTTGGCCGAGCCGTACAGGGCGTAGGCTTGCACCTCTTTGCCGGTCGCCGCAACGACCGTTCCAAGTCCTTTGGCACCGGTAACTGCGCCCTGGCCGGCACGCGAGTGCCATCTGATCTCTACCATCGTATCTCCTCGTGTCAGAATTGATGAGGTCATTGTAATGATACCACTCTTAAAGGGGGCTTTGGGTGGCAGTATTTTTTTATTTTGACCCCGGGCAGGGTCGATTGGGAACGGCTTGGGCAGCGCACTATGTGCGGCGGTATCCGATGTTGTGCTCAAATTCGACCAAGCGCTTATGGATGCTGCGCAGTTCGGTAATGGTGACCCAGTTGCCGATGAAGATCGAAAACGATTCACGTACTTTGGAAAAAGCGTTACTCACCTGCACCAGCACCCCCAGTGTAATGGCTCCGGTAAACAGCGAAGGACCAACAATAATATAGGGGACAATGATCATGAGCTGTTCAAAACTGTTCAGCCAAATGTCAAAATAGCCGTAATGGTTAAAAAGACGGATGTAGTTGATGCGCAGGCCGGTGAAGAGATCGACCATGGTGGCGACATGGCCGTACTGTTCTTTGTCGTCTTCGGCGTAAACAAGCTCTTTTCGGAAGGCCGCTTCGACTTTTTGGTTGTTGTACTCCAGACCGGGGAGTTTGATGCCGACAAACCATGAGATGATCAATCCGCCGACTGAAACCAGCAGTGAAACCCATACGAGCGAACCTTCTGCCGGTATGTAGGGGACGGTGACGTTTTTGCTCAGGCCCCAGAGGATTGGAAGGAAAGCGATGAGCGTCATCATGGCCCGCACCACCTGCAATCCCAGAGATTCGATAATTTTGGCAAAACGATAAATGTCTTCCTGGATCCGCTGGGAAGCCCCTTCGACCTCGTGTATGGTCTGGCGCCATTGCGGCAGGTAATCAAAGGTGATCGCCTCGCGCCATTTGAACGCATACAGCCGGGTAAAATAAGCCGTTGCCGTGGCAATCAACACATAGGGAAAAGCCAGTTTGGCAAACAGTACCATTTGTTCCCAGAATTCACCCACTTTGTGTTCGGTCGCTTTCTGAAGTATGTCGTAAAACGCTCCGTACCACGTATTGATGGCTACGGTCAGCTGTACCTGGGCATAGAGACTGATGAGCAAAATGGCCAACCCACCGTATGCCCACCAAACCCACCGTTTGTTTTTGTAGAATGCTTTGATCACAGAAATCCTCCCGAAATAATGACGCCATTCTATCACAAACGTGCAAATCATTACTGTATAACTTAAGTTTATTTGTGCGATAAACAGATAATATATAATTATTTTTTATAAATAATAATGATTTTTAATAGAGCTTTAAAGAATATTTATCTAAAATACCCCACATAAATTTCACGAACGAAAGGAATACAATGGCACGTGTAGTAGTTATGGGCGGCGGTGTCTCCGGGCATACGGCCGCTTCGTTTCTGGCCAAGTGGCTTGGCAAGAAGCATGAAGTCGTGGTGGTGACCCCCAATTCACTCTGGAACTGGATCCCCTCCAATATTTTCGTCGGGGTCGGCGACTTGGGCAAAAAGGATGTGACGTTTGCACTGGCACCGGTGTACAAAAAAGCC
>CAZRUT010000004.1:0-13732 GCA_964603215.1 uncultured Nitratifractor sp. | reverse complement strand
TATAGTGCAATCATATGAATACTAAGCATCGGTGCGATAAGTTTTGCACCATGCTATGCTTTAGGCAGCTTTAGGAGCCAGATGCTGCTAATGCCACATCTCTGTTGACGGTAGAGACCTGCCCTCAGACCCTAAGATCCTGGGTCCATGGAGCATTAAAAGCAGATAGTGTACAATGAAGCAAAAAAAGGTGGCTGCCATGATCAATAAAATATCCGTATTCAATCCATACATGCTGAAAATGACCGGTGGTGAAATGAATGCATTTGAGGAAACGATCCATATTTTAATTGCTTTGAGCGATACCGATCCTCATGCCGGCCAGCAAGAGATGATGGACCGTATGGGCGAACATATCCACTTTGAAGACGTGGAACAGGTTCAGAATTTTATGGACCGCTATTATGACTTTTATAACAGTATCGTAGCCTATGCCGAATCCATAATAGATGTTCAGAATCAAGAGCGATATGAAGTCAAGTTCCGGGTATGGTCCCTGGCGCTACTGGATACGCTGGATGAGTCGGTTAGGGGCCTTGAAGTTTCTGATGCAATCGAACGCTTCGTGGCGGCACTTTGGGAACGCTACGATATTGGCTTTGACGTGCCGACTGAAATGGTGGAACAAAAATGGATTGATGCTCTGGGGCACCCCGAGTACGCTGAAATGGTGATGAGACTCATCGTGCTGTCGCAGGAATTGAAGCATGATGACGTGATGGATCACAGCATGATCGAGAAAGCACTGTCCGACCTGCTCACGTTCGCGGTCCTCCTGAATGAAGAGCGCAAAGAGCACTACCGCCAAAGCAGCGACCCCGCATCGATAGCCAATCAGGCAACAAACAATCCCACCTACAAAGTGGGCCGGAACGATCTGTGCCCCTGCGGCAGTGGAAAAAAATACAAGAAATGTTGCCTGAATAAAACCAAAGCAGTCTCTGTGCAGGCGCAGAACCCCGAACCCGACATGCCCCTTCCGCAGCTCAGCCGGAAAGAGGTTGATACTTTTTACAGTACCTGGGCACGTTTTATGGCTTTTGTGGGGAACATTTTTTGTGCGATGAGTGATCGGCGCTACCAAAGTATTTACGGCAAGGATCGTGACGGCAAATGGGAACTCAAAGCCGCCGGAATCCAGGACGGGTACTATCTGGAGCTCCGGGAGTTTCTCTTCGGCAATTTGCATGCGCTGGTTGCAGACTATCTTCTCGAAAAAAAAGTCAGCCGACACAGTACCGATATTTTGAATGCAATCAGCCTGCATCATGTCAAAGAAAAATTTTATGCTATGGAGCATTTTCCAAACGGCAATGCCATCTTTTATGCTCCTGAGAAAGATACTTGTTATTATGTGTACAAAGGATACGATGATTTGTCCCGTTTGCTTCCGCCTGCCAATGAAATGTTTGAAACCATGCTGATCGAATACCGGGGGCGTATTATTGGTGATGGGGTTTATGGACTGTATTCGATACAGACGGGAGCCAATCTCCAACGCATGCTTACCGATGCATATGCCATCAGCAGAAAAGCACTGCATTTCACCTTGCCTCAGATAGATCCCAGCACCGATATTTACCAGCTGAAAATTACCATTAAGGGAAGCAAACCCCCCGTTTGGCGCAGGATATTGCTAGCGTCTACAACCTCATTGGCGTGGCTCCACGTCATCATTCAGAGCCTTTTTGAATGGACCGATTCGCATTTGCACCAGTTTGAGACTGCCCGTGGCCGTTTTGTGGACAAAAAAACCATGGAAGAATTTCTTGACTGGAGAGAGCCCGAACAGGATGAACGCAGTGCGACCATTGCATCGGTGCTCCATGCCCCCAAGGACCGGATCACCTATGTGTACGATTTTGGAGACAACTGGGTGCATACTATTGTACTGGAAAAGATTGTGCCCCATTCCGATACCATGCACTATCCAGCCTGTATCAAATGCAGAGGTGGTGCTTTTGCAGAAGACAGTGGCGGTGTCTATTGGGCGCAAGAAGCAGAAGATACAGACGATGAAGGGGTGCGGATCCCCTGCGACTTGGAGCAGATCAACCAACAGCTGATCGCCCAATGTTCATCATCAAATATTTAGGGCACCTCTTAGGGTGAAGAAAATCATGGCGGAGAGAGGGGGATTCGAACCCCCGGTCCGGGAAGCCCGGACAACAGCTTTCGAGGCTGCCGCATTCAACCGCTCTGCCATCTCTCCGTTGCGGGGTGGCATTATACACCGCTGCACCTAAGGCAACCCTTTGGGCGGGGCGATGGGCGTTGCTATACCGTTCTCTGGACCGTTTTGATCCATGCGGAAATATGGTGCTGTTCGGCAGCCAGTGTCGTGTCCGGTCCATGGCCCGGATGGACGGGATGGTCATCCGGGATGGCGCGGGCCTTTTGAAGGCTGCGGATCATTGCATTGCCGTCGGAGTAGGGGAAATCCCACCGGCCAATGCTTTGATAAAACAAAAAATCTCCACTGTACCAATGGCCGTCGATTTCAATGACGGAACAGCCGGGAGAGTGGCCCGGAAAATGATAAAACCGCACATCAATCCCGGCGATGTCGAAGGATGCATCCCCCTGCACGCGGTGGTCGGGGTAGGAGGGGGGCATCCCTTGTCCGTAAGGGTCCTCGGACAACATAAACGCGTCTTCGTCTGGGCAGTAGAGGGGGATTTGGAGGGCTTTTTGGAGGGCGGCATTGCTCCAGACATGGTCAAAGTGTCCGTGGGTATTGAGAATAGCCACGGGGCGACGGACATGATCGAGCACCCATTGGGCGGCTTCCTGCCCCGGGTCGATAATCAGCTCCTGGTCGCCGACGGAAACGATATAACAGTTGGTCTGGTAGCTCCCCATGGGTTGGCGAATGAAAGACATGGTATCATTCCTTTTATGAATATATACACAGAATGCAAACGGGCATTGTCGACACCCGATGTTGCAAGTAAATCCGAGAGCATTGATACGCTGCTGGCGTATTGTAACACAAACACATTGACGGTACCCGATGGGTTTGTGCCGGAAATTTTTGATCTTCCGTCATACGGATCGGTGTGCCGCATCGTTCCGCCGCGACAGCTCCCGTCACGGAAAGATTTTGGCACCCGATCCGGGCTGGCGACGCTGGTGCATGCGGTGGTGCACATCGAACGGAGCGCCATAGACCTGGCACTGGATGCCGTATACCGCTTTCCCCAAATGCCGAAGGCCTATGTCGTGGATTGGCTGGCGGTGGCACAGGATGAAGTGCGCCATTATCACATGCTTCATGGGATTTTGGAGCGGCTGGGCCATACATATGGGGATTGGCCGGTGCATGCGGGACTGTTTGAAATGAGCATGAAAACCGCCACGGATGTGCGCGACCGCATGGCGGTGATTCCGAGGTATTTTGAAGCCGGAGGGCTGGATGTCAACCCGCAAATCGCCCGCAAGCTCATGCCCCATGCCGGCGACCCGCTGGTGGCCGATGTGATCGATGCGCTGGCAGTGATCGAAGCGGAAGAGATCGACCACGTCCGCAAAGGGGACCGCTGGTTTCGGTGGCTGTGCGCACGGGATCACCAAGAGCCTGCAGCGTCGTTTCTGGCCATTTTGAACCGTTATGGTCTGCGCAGCCGTCAGCGCCCCCATATGAACGTTGCCGCACGCAAACAAGCCGGATTTTCCTGCGACGAACTCCTGGAGTTGGGTGCCCGGAACTGCTCCGGGTGATGCCGGGGGGATTTTGGTAACCTTTTTGTGTTACAATCATAGAATATTTTATTGAGGATGCACGATGTCCATTACCATACCGTTCCGAAAAGTCAGTATTCCTTTTGGCCTTTTGTCCGCCATTGAAGCGGCAGTGGATTCGGAGCATTTTGCTGCCACGGAAGCGCTCGAAGCCGATGTGGCTGTTGCGACCGGAAAAGCCTATGCGCTGAGTACGTCCAGTTCTACGGCCGCCCTGCATCTGGCGATGTGTGCTTTGGATCTGAAACGGGGCGACAAAGTACTCTGCCCCATCAACGGATTTGTGGATTTGCCGGAAGTGGTGCGCCATTTTGATGCCGAGCCGGTCTTTGTCGATGCATTGCCGGGGGGACAGGCGATGGACCCGAAAAAATTACGTGAAGCGGCCGAGCGGATTCAGGGGAAAAAGCTGCGTGCCGTGATCGTGGACCATCCAGCCGGCATCATGGCCCCGATGGAAGCGATTCGGGAGGTGGCCGATGATTATGGACTGAAGGTGATCGAAGACGCTACCGAAGCGCTGGGGGCGCCGGAGATCGGCCGACACAGCGAAATGACCGTGATCGGTTTTGGGAGCAAAATTGACAATACCATTGACGGGGGCATGCTCCTGACCGACGAAGAAGGGTATTATCAGCGTGGCAGACTGCTGCGCAACCACGGCCTGGTCTATCCGTCGGAGGAAACCCGCTATCTCTATGATGTACTCGACATTGGATGCCAATACCGCATGAGCGAATTCAATGCCCTTTATTGCCGCGCGCTGTATGACGAAATGGATCAGACCATTGCCCGACGCCGTGCGATTGCCCGGCAGTATTTTGCCGCGCTGGATGGCTTGAGCAATATCAGACTGCCGGCACGGGATGATGATGCACTGTATACACAATTTGTTCTCAGTATCGATACCAATCGCGATACCTTTGCGCGTAAATTGCGCGAAAGAGGGGTTGAGGTGAGCGTGCAGTATGTTCCACTCAACTTCACCCGGTACAACAAAGAAAAATACGGCCTAAAAGTCTTTGATTTTCCCGCCGCACTCGACGGGTACCAGAAAATGATGTCGCTGCCGATCTACCCGTCCATGCGTGACGCGGATGTAGCCTTTGTCTGCGATGCGGTTGCCGCGATCGCCAAAACCCACCGATAAAACGGAGATTTTATGCAGGAAAAAGTTCACATTGCCCAAACCCTCCTCGAGGCACTCCCATACATTAAAAAATTCCACAATGACATTGTCGTGGTCAAATACGGCGGGTCGGCACAGAGCAGCGACACGCTCAAAGCAAGTTTCGCTCAGGATATTGTCATGCTGCATGCCGTGGGGATCAAGCCGGTCGTGGTGCACGGCGGTGGAAAAAACATCACCGGGCTGCTGGGTGATCTGGGGATCAAGAGTCATTTTGTCGATGGGCAGCGCGTGACCACCAAAGAGGCGATGCGGATTGTGGAAATGGTACTCAGCGGTGAAATCAACCAAGAGATCGTTGCGCTGCTCAACAGTCAGGGGGCCCGCGCCGTCGGCCTTTCCGGGAAAGATGCCAATTTTCTTGAAGCAGTAGCCAAAGACGCCGGGGCCTTTGGCTACACCGGTGTGATTGAGCATGTGAATCCGGAAGTTATTCGGGGGGTACTGGACCATGGTTTTGTGCCGGTCATTGCCCCCATTGCCAGCGGCGGAACGCTGGGCCATCCGGGTTACAATATCAACGCCGATCTTGCTGCAAGCCAGATTGCCGTCGCGCTGGGTGCCCGCAAAGTAGTTTTCTTGACCGACACGCCGGGTGTGTTGGACCAGACGGGGGCGCTCATGAGCAATCTCAGCATTGCCCAAACCGAAGCACACAAGGAAAACGGCACCATTCACGGCGGCATGGTCCCCAAGGTCGATGCCTGCATCGAAGCACTGCGCGGCAGTGTCAAAAAAGCCCACATTGTCGATGGTCGCGTGGAACATGCCCTTCTGCTTGAAATCCTGACTAACAGCGGGATCGGGACCTGCATCGAGTTGTAGCGAAATGGATTCGAAGGTGCCATTTAGCCTCTGCATCGGCTTTTTTGGCTATAATACTCTCCAAATTTTGCACAAGTGAGCCTCCATGCAATTTGTCCCCACACGCGGCAGTGACGGTGCCTGTTCCGAGTCGGTCCGTTTTTCCCAGGCGATTCTGAATCCAAGCGCCTGTTTCGGCGGGCTCTATGTGCCCGAATCACTTCCGGATTTTGGGATTGAGTTTTTGGCAGATCACATCCACAGTGACTACAAAAATCTTGCTTTTTCCATTTTGCAAGCGTTTGATATCGACATCGATGAAGATGTCATCTGGGAAGCGCTGGACCGCTACGACCATTTTGACAATCCCAACAACCCCGTTCCGGTCGTGCCAATCGATGCGCAGTGCTATGTGAGCGAATTGTATCATGGCCCGACGCGCGCGTTCAAAGACATGGCGCTCCAGCCCTTTGGGGTGATTTTGAGCCGTTTGGCGCAGCAACAGGCGGCAGAGTATCTCATCATGGCCGCCACCAGCGGTGATACCGGTCCGGCGACGCTTGAGGCATTCAAAAACACGGCCAATATACGGGTAGCGTGCCTCTATCCCGACGGAGGCACCAGTGATGTTCAACGCCTCCAAATGGTAACCGAAGCGGCCACCAACCTCAACGTGATTGGTATCCGGGGGAATTTTGATGATGCCCAGCAGGCACTCAAATCTTTGCTGGGTTCTGCAGTATTCAGGCAGGATCTTTCCCAAAAAGGCATTCACCTCTCGGCGGCAAATTCCGTCAATTTTGGTCGGATTATTTTCCAAATCATGTACCATATACATGGGTATCTCGAATTGGTGCGTCAGGGAGCCATCGGCCTGGGAGATCCGATTTATATTGCCGTACCCAGTGGAAACTTCGGCAATGCACTGGGGGCATATTATGCCAAAAAAGCCGGAGTGCCGATCGAAAAAATTCTCATTGCATCCAATGCCAACAATGTTCTGGTCGAATGGATCCGGACCGGTCGCTATGACATCCGGGACCGCAAGTTGATTTTGACAGAATCACCGGCGATGGACATCCTCAAAAGTTCCAATGTCGAACGGGTTCTTTTTGACAAATTTGGACCCGAGCAGACCCGTGCATGGATGGCGTCGCTTCAGGATACCGGGGTGTATCAGTTGGATGCGGCACAATTGCGTGCCCTGCAGGAAGATTTCGCAGCCATAGACAGTACAGATGCAGAAGGGGAGACGGCAATTGCCGAATACGCCAAACGCGGCTACCTTATGGACCCCCATACGGCCACCTGCATCAAAGCATTTCGTGCTCTGCGCAGTAGCCCGATCCCGACCCTGATCTGTTCCACGGCCGAGTGGACAAAATTCAGCCCTGCGGTCGCCAGAGCACTGGGTGAAAAAGCCAAAGGGGACGAAGATGCACTGGCGCGTATTCATGTCCATTTTGGGGCGGCGATTCCTGCAGCGATCTCTGCACTGTTTACCAAGCCGGTTGTCCACAACACTGTGACGGAAAAAGAGCAGATCAAGGATGAAATGTTGGCATTTTTGGACCGCTAACGGAGCAGCATGGCGCAAAAGAAACATATCTTTTTGGCACTGGCGCTTCTGGCGCTGATTGGCAGCATTGCCCTCTCGCTGAAGCGTTCGAAGTCGGTGGACAATCCCTCCGGTGAAATCAAGCACTTTTCAACCCAATTGGTAGCGCGCAATCTGCGTCTTCGGGGCGGGATGACTCTGGAAGACTTTATCGATCAGCATATATTGATAGGCAATCGGATCCACCGTCGATCCCATGCTCCCCAGTCCGATACAGGCACATGGCAAACGAAGCCGATGCAAAAACCGAATACGATGTTGACGCACGAAGTGACATGGGGAGACTCGCTGGCCAAGCTGGCCAAGCAATACAGTACGACGCCGTACAAGATTGCGCAACTCAATCAGATTGCCGAGGATGCGGTTTTGAAAATTGGCCAAAAAATTCGCATTCTTCCGGCACAGCCTTCGACGTACCGGGTGCGACCCGGCGACAATCTGACCACCATTGCACGATGTTTCGGTGTAGACCGTCGCGCCATCGAGCATTTGAATGGACTGGATGCCGCTCGGCCCATTTGGGTGGGGCAAAAGCTGATGCTCCCCGTCGCACAAAAGAAGATCGATGCCTTTTTGGCCGAAATCCAACGCAAAGAGCACCAGAGGGCTACACGTCAAAAGCATTATCAGCACAAACTTTTTCTCCGCATTGCGGAACAAAAGCGTCGGCGCAAGATTGCCGAAGCCAGAGCCCGTGCAGCCCAAAAAGCCAAAAAAGCCCGTGCACTTCGATCGCGCAGGGAAAAAGCGCGCCGTATTTTCAAAGAGACAGGATCCAAGCACTTCAAACACAAGATACGTGTCGCTGCAACGGCCTATACGTCGCACCGGAGTCAAACCGACAGTACGCCATTTTTGGCGGCATGGAACAACCGCATCCGTCCGGGTATGAAGATTATCGCCGTTTCACCGGACTTGATCCGCCGCTACGGCATCACCAACGGAGTCCGGGTCAAAATCGGCGGGCTCCCGGGCACATATGTCGTCCGGGACAAAATGAATCCGCGCCTGCACAACCACATCGACATTTACATGGGCACCAACCGTCGCAGGGCACTCCGGTGGGGCCGGCGGCGCGTGATGCTCTACTGGTAGGCGTTGCACGGGTGCCTAATTTTTGGCGCTGCTTTGTAAATCTTCTTCTTTTTGGAGCAAGTCAAGGTAGCGCTCGCTGAGCGTAGTGTATGTATTCTGAAGCCGGGCCAACTTTTCTGAAACGGCGACAATTCCTTCGGCTTCGTAGCAATCCGGATCGTAGAGACACTGGTCGATCGCATCAATTTTTTCTTCGAGTTCCTCGATTTGGGCGGGGAGCAGTTCCAAGTCCCGCTGGTCTTTGTAGCTGAGTTTGGCCGGTTTTTTTGAAGCCGCAGGCGTGCGCCCGGCGTCGCCCGCAAGAGAATCGGAGGCATCTTTTGGAGCATTTTTCAACTCTTTTTCGATCTGATAAAGCGTATCGAGATCTTTTTCGAGTGCCAAATATTCACTGTAGGGCTGATAGGACTCTTCGACGATCCCTTCCCCTTTGAAGATCAGGAGTTTGTGGGCGATTTTGTCGACAAAATAGCGATCGTGGCTGACAAAGATCAGGGCACCCTGATATGCAAGGAGTTCTTCGTCGAGGATGTTGATGGTTTGGATGTCGAGATCATTGGTGGGTTCATCAAGCATCAGGCAGTCGTACGCCTGCGTCAAAAGGAGGGCGAGGGCAACACGGTTTTTTTCGCCGCCGCTGAGCTGTCCGATCCTTTTGTCAAGATATGCTTTGGGGAAAAGAAAATTCTTGAGGTAACCATACACATGCATGTTTTTCCCCGCCACCATTACCCGGTCGCCACCATCAGGGCAAAACGTACCGATGAGGGTTTCGTCGTCGTGGAGCATGGCGCGGTGTTGGTCAAAATAGCCGATCGTCATCTCTTGGCCCCGCTTGATGGATCCGTGATCGGGCGTCAGGGCACCCAACAGGAGGCGCAAAAACGTTGATTTGCCGCTGCCGTTGTGTCCCACGACGGCGATTGTGTCTTTCTGGAGGATGCGCAGGGTGAAATCTTCGATGAGCTTTTTGCCGGCAATGGTGTAGTCAAGGTGCCGAATGTCGAACAGAACCCGCCGTTTGGCGACAATTTTTTCTCCCATGAATGCCTTGCGTTCCCGATCAAGCTCTACTTTCATTTTGCGGATGAGGGTGGGGTTTTTCTTGGCAGCTTCACGCAGCGCGAACACCCGTCGTTTGCGCCCCTGATTGCGGGTTTGGCGGGCCTGAATCCCCCGTGAGAGCCATGCTTCTTCTTTTTTGAGGAAGCGGATGAGGTTTTCGTGCTGTTTTTGCATGGCACTCAGTCGCCGCTCTTTTTGGGTCAGAAAACTTTTGTACCCTCCTTTGTAGGTGACCAGGGCCTGGTTTTCTATTTCGACAATGCGGGTGGCAATGGTGTCGATAAAATAGCGGTCGTGGGAGATCAAGAGCAGGGTGAAATGCTCTTTGAGGAGTATTTCCTCAAGAAAGGCGACCATGTAGACATCCAGATGGTTGGTGGGCTCATCCAACATGAGGATATCCGGTTTGCGGAGGATCAGGGTGGCCAGAGCCACCCGGCGCTGCTCCCCGCCCGAGAGCGAATCCACGAGACGATTTTCATACTCCTTGAGGCGGAATTCCTGCAGTACGCGCTCGATTTTTGCACCCAAGTCCCAGGCGTTGTGGTGATCCAGATAAGCGCTTGCCCGGGCATGTTCGTCCAGCAATGCTTTGTTTTCGGGCTCTTCGCCCAGACGTATACTGAGTGTCTCGTATGCTTCCCGTACCGTGCGCAGCTCTGTCAGTGCATACTCAATCGCTTCGCGGGTATTGAGCCCGGGCGGAAACGTTGGCTGCTGGGAGAGCATCCCGATCTGAACCGACCGGTCGACGATGCGCTTCCCCTCATCACACGCTTCGATCCCCAAAGCGATTTTCATCAGGGTCGATTTTCCGCTGCCGTTTTGGCCGATGATCGCAACCCGCTCTCCTGCTTCAAGATGAAAATTCATCCCTTTAAAAATCGGTTTGACATCGTAATTTTTATCGATACCAAATAGATCGATCCATGCCACGGAGGCTCCTTTGAATGGGATACGGTATTATAGCTAAGCCCACCCAAAGCTAAAACCATTATATTGCTACAAAAAAGTATTAGGAAAGGGAACCCATGCTCATACTCATCACGGGGCTTTATACCCTCTACACCCTGGCACGGATGTATATTTCAGTGATGCAGATCGGATACGTCAATCAGGAGAAAAAGCGTCATCCGGTCTTGATGGGGGCCGGACGGTACCGGGTAGCGGGCAACTATGCCGTTGCCAAAGAAAAACTTTCGCTGGCAAGCCATTGGGTGGATTATCTGCTCTTTGTCTGGTGGATCACGCAGGGGTTTGCCTGGTTGCAGCATTTCAGCGGCACAGCCGACACGGTGGCGGGCGGACTGCGCTTCCTGCTCGGATTTTTTGCCATCAACTATCTTGTTGCCTTGCCGTTGGAGTGGTATGCAACGTTTCGGATCGATACGGCATTTGGTTTCAATAAAATGACCCAAAAAATGTATTGGCTGGATGCCCTGAAGCAGGTGATGCTCTTTGTCGTGATCGGTGGGGGGGTGCTGGGCGGACTGATTGGGATAATAACCCACGTGGCATACTGGTGGCTCTGGGGGTTTGGGCTGGTGTTTACTGTGGTGTTGGGGGCCAACCTTCTGATGCCGTATTTTATGAGGATGTTTTATACGTTCAGGCCGCTGGAATCGGGAGAGCTGCGGGACAAAATCGAGACGCTGATGCGCAAGCCGGCCTGCGGTCTCAAGGGGTGTTCGTCATGGATGCCGGAGAGAAAAGTACCAAACTCAACGCGTTTTTCGGCGGACTGGGCCGATCCAAGCGGGTGGTCCTTTTTGACACCCTGATCGCCAAGCTTTCCGATGAAGAGTTGCTGGCGGTTTTGGGGCATGAACTGGGCCATTTTCGGCACGGCGATATTTGGAAAAACATCGCACTGGTCGGCTGGATGCTTTTTGTGGGATTTTTTCTGGCGGGCTACCTGCCGGATTCTCTCTTCGTTGCCATGGGTGTTGCACCGACGGCGGGCGCCAAGATAGCCATGCTGCTGCTCCTGTTTCCCCTCCTGAATTTTTTCTTCACCCCCTTGATGAGTTTTTTCTCGCAACACAATGAATACGCTGCCGACCGCTACGGATCGGAAGTAGGTGGCAGGCACCATCTCGTCCATGCACTGCTCAAACTGGTCGCCGAAAACAAAGCTTTCCCCAAATCCCATCCGCTGGTGGTTTTTTTCTACCATACCCACCCGCCGATTCTGGAGCGGCTCAACGCACTGGGAGTGGATGCTACCCGGATCGATCTGGATGGCGTGCTTCCTGCGGGCGGTATTTTTGATGTGATTGAGACGTGATACATTATCGATGATGACGTTTGACCGGGCATTGCAATGGGCGCAGGAGCAACTGACCGGCAGGACCGAACGCCCCCGACTCGAAGCTGAAATTCTATTGGGATTCGCAAGCGGTATCGCACGCAGCCGCTTGTTGCTGCATGCGGCGGAATTACTCAACAATGAACCGCTCTTTCGCCTCGCTGTCGCGCGCCGTGTGGCGCAGGAGCCGATTGAATATATTACCGGACGGGTCAGTTTCTACGATATGGAACTTTCGATCGGTCCGGGGGCATTGATTCCGCGCCCAGAAACAGAGATTTTGGTGGACAAGGCGGCCGAGATCATCCGACGGTATCGATTGAAATATCTTGCCGAAATTGGCATCGGATCGGGGGCGATTTCGATTGTGTTGGCACGGATGTTTCCCGATGTGCACATTGTGGCTACGGATATCTCCGAAGCGGCATTGAGTATTGCCGAGCGCAACATCGCCGCTGCGGGGCTGAAGGGGCGCATCACCCTGCGGCACACTTCGCTGCTGGATGGGATCGAGGCGCCGATCGAATTGATGGTGTCCAATCCTCCTTATATTGCCCTCGGAACAGCGCTTCCGTCCAGTATCGCTGATTATGAGCCCTCGGCGGCCCTTTACGCCGATGAAGAGGGCGATGCGCTCCTCAAAAAGATCATCCGGTTGGCGGTGGCACGCGGTATTGCCCATGTGACATGTGAAATGGGGTACGATCAGCGTGCGCGGATTTCAGCTTTTGTTAAAGAACTTGGGGTATATTCTTCCCAATTTTATACCGATCTGGCCGGTTTGGACCGGGGGTGCGTCTTGCGGTCATCTCCAAAAAAGAAGGGAATATGAAACCATACTTTCGTTACGCCACCGTGTTCTATTTGATGATACTGGGGATGGTCCTCGGGGCGATCGTTTATGCCGGGGCCGTGGCAGCCCCGGTGATATTCGGGAGCGAGCAGTGGCTCCACGGTGCTGTCCTGAGTCCGTATCAGGAAGGGCTGATGATGACGCAGAATTTTGTGCGTCTGGGGTATATGATCACTGGCATGATGATCGTTGTGGCGCTCTACGAAGGCTACCGGTTCAAAATGGGCGAACACGGTAAACTGGAGCAGGCGGTGACCGTCATGGTGCTCGCGTCGGGGGCTTTGTTTTCTTTTTACTACCTTCCGACCATGCTGCACATGCAGTTGCTGGGAGCGGCTGCGACACAGACCGAAGCCTTCATACATACCCATGTGGCGAGCACGATAGATGTCGCGATTCTGGCACTGGCGATTCTGGTGCTTATGATCGTCAATATGCGCAAAGCGTGCCGGTAGGATGCTGCATGCCGATCGACAATGAGCATACGATGTCGGCGGAGACCATTCATCCGTTTGACCCGATCGTTTTTTCAGATACACACACACTGATTCTGGGCTCATTTCCCAGCATCCAGTCGGTAAAAAATGACTTTTATTATGCCCACCCGCGCAATCAGTTCTGGCCGATTCTTTCGCACATCACCAGTTATCCGGTTGGCAACCGTGACCAAAAAATCTGGTTGCTCAAAGCGGCAGGATGGGGGGTGTGGGATGTGATTGCCTCGTGCGTGCGGGCAGATTCGCGTGACAGCACGCTGGAAGATGAGGTGCCCCATGACATTCCGGCCCTGCTGGAGCGCTACCCCTCGATACGCCGCTTGGCATTTACCGGCCGCAAGGCGGAAGCAGTTTATCGGCTACATTTTGATTATTTGAATGTAGCGACTTGCTATCTCCCCTCTCCCTCTCCGGCCTATGCTGCCCTGGGATTTGAAGCCAAGGTCCAGGCATGGCGTGCGGCGCTGCTTCCGGAGCCCAAAGCATGATGGGTCTGTGGCGATGGGTCACCCGGAAATTGAGGCCTCGTGCGGGGCGTGTTTGGGCAATTGGTGATATTCAG
>CAZRUT010000003.1:0-14023 GCA_964603215.1 uncultured Nitratifractor sp. | reverse complement strand
TCATGGTGCGCTCGTTGCGCTTGCGTGCCGCCTCGATGATCCAGCGGATCCCCAAGGATTGCTGACGGACCGGACGGACTTCGATGGGCACTTGATATGTCGCCCCGCCGACACGACGGCTCTTGACTTCCATGACGGGCTTGATGTTGTCCATCGCCTTGTGAAAGACTTCGATGCCTTGCTCGCCTGTTTTTGATTCAATTCGTTCCAGCGCACCATACATAATTTTCTGCGCAACGCTTTTTTTGCCATCAAGCATGATGGCATTGATAAATTTGGTCAATACTTTTGATCCGTAAACGGGATCGGGGAGAACCGGTCGCTCCGGGGCTCTTCTTCTTCTCATGGATTATCCTCTTCTTCAATCTGAAATGATTTACTCAAGTGCCTGTCCGCGAAGGTTGATATGACAGCACCTGACCTCGGGTTGGTCGTCTTTGTTTAGTTTTTGGGACGCTTGGTTCCGTATTTTGAGCGGGCGACGGTACGGTTGGCCACACCGGAAGCATCGAGTGCCCCCCGAACGATATGGTACTTCACACCCGGAAGGTCTTTGACACGACCGCCCCGTACCAAAACAATGGAGTGCTCCTGAAGGTTGTGCCCTTCTCCTCCGATATAGGAGATGACTTCAAACCCGCTGGTCAGACGCACTTTGGCGACTTTTCGGAGGGCAGAGTTTGGTTTTTTGGGCGTAGTGGTATAAACACGTGTGCAGACACCGCGACGCTGAGGGCAGTTGACAAGCGCAGGCGATTTGGATTTTTTGATCACTTTTTTGCGCTCTTTGCGAATCAGTTGGTTGATGGTAGGCAAATTGGTTCCTTTCATGTTTTTTGGTGCTCTTGTGAGCGAATTGAATCGGGCATACACCCTGAAAAAAAGCTCAACAACAAAGCGCTTTTTGAGAGTGTGGACAGAAAAATAGGGAAGTCATTATAGTGAAATTGGCTAAAAAGCAGCTGGATGGGATCGGCGCGTCGGTTCGGGCGCCCGAATGCGCCCGGAACATTATGCCTCTTCGACCGAAGCCAAAGCCACATTGTCAAAGTCCAGCATGCCGGTCCCCACCGGAATGAGGCGTCCGATGACGACGTTTTCTTTGAGGTCTTCAAAAGTATCCACCGTTCCGGCGATCGAAGCCGAAGTGAGTACTTTGGTCGTGTCCTGGAATGAAGCGGCCGAAATGATGCTGTCTGCACCGAGTGCCGAACGGGTGATCCCCACCAAAATCGGTTCCGCAATCGCCGGCTCTCCACCGAGTTTCACAATACGTGCATTTTCTTCGTTGAATCGCCGCTTGGAAACAAGATCCCGCTCGATAAATTTGGTATCACCGCTTTCGACAATCCGCACCTGGCGCATCATTTGTGAAACAATCACTTCAATGTGCTTGTCGGAAATGTTTACCCCCTGGCGACGGTATACCTGCTGCACTTCGGAGACAATGTACTCATAAAGGGCTCTTTCACCCAGGGCGTCGAGGATATCATGGCTGGCAACCAAGCCATCTGTCAGGCGTTCTCCGGCGTGTACATATTCACCGGTGTGCACCAAAACCATTTTGCCTTTGTCCACGAACTGCTCCGTAACCTGTCCGTGGTCACCGGTGATGACAATGCGCTCTTTGCCGCGCAGCGGTTTGCCCATACTGACGGTGCCGTTGATTTTGGCAATGAGGGCAATTGATTTGGGTCGGCGCGCTTCAAACAGTTCCGAAACACGCGGGAGACCGCCGGTGATGTCTTTGGATTTGATGGCGGCTTTGGGTTTCTTGGCCAACACATCGGCGAGAGAAACTTTGCTGCCCGATTGGACAAAGAGGCTTGTTTTCGGATCAAGCTGGTAGCGGATGATGTCGCCCCTTTCGGTCGCCAAAATGATGGTTGGCTTGTAGCTGGAAGCAATGTATTCGTTGAGTTCCAGCCGTGTATCACCGGTCACCTCATCGAACTGCTCCGAAGCGGTCACGCCCGGGATAATGTCTTCAAACGTCACCGTACCGGCCTGTTCGGCAATCACCGGCTCCGAATAGGGATCCCATTCGGCGATCACGACCTGACTCTGGGCCATCGGTGCCGAAATGATTGCGCCGCGCTCGACCGGAGCATCGTAATCGACCTGCAGCACCGATCCCCGTGAAATATAGTGGCGTGCCGCTTCGCGGTTGCTTGCATCCACGATCACGGCAAAAAGTCCTTTTTCTTCAACCGGAACCCCTTTGCTGACGTGATTGGTCGGCTCGAGATAATCCCCTTTGAGATTGAAGAATTTTACGGTCCCCTTCGCGTCGGCCGCAACCGGTTGTGCGATCGGGGCGCCGTCTTCGACTTTGAGTTCGCCGGCGAACGGAATGCGGGCCGGAATACTCCATCCTTCTTTGATTACTTCGACAATCGATTCGTTGGCTTCAACGGTATCACCGTTTTGGTGCGGCAAATAATATTTTCCTTCAATTTTTCCGGACACGCCGGCCAGTTCATTGGCTTTGGCCACGTCGCTCTTGCGCAACGTGTACTTGACCTCATCTTCGTCTGCGGCATTGAGGCTGAGGATAATCTCGTCGTGCGTGATCGAGACGGTCAATGTGCCTGTGAACAACGCTTTAATCTTGGGCTCGACCAGCAAAATACCGGCATTGCGGCGGTTGGCGACAATCAGGGCGCCGGCCTGGTTGCGATAGGCATTGAGGTTGTAGTAGCGGATAAAGCCCTCTGTGGATGCCGTCACCTGACGCTCTTCTTTGCCCGCAGTTGCCGTACCCCCGGTGTGGAACGTACGGAGTGTCAGCTGGGTTCCGGGCTCGCCGATCGACTGGGCCGCGATGACACCTACGGCTTCCCCATTTTTGACAAGGCGGTTTTCGGCCATGTTGAGGCCGTAGCATTTGGCGCAAATTCCTTTGGGCGCCTTGCACGTCGCCGGAGCACGCATCACCACCGACCGGACACCCGAATCACGGATCAGCTGCGCGGCTTCTTCGTCGATCAGCGTCCCTTCGCTCAGCAAGACTTCGTTGGTTACCGAATCGATCACATCTTCAGCCACAATCCGTCCGTACACCCGATCGGCCAGCGGCTCGATGAGCTCGTTACCGATGCTGATTTCGGAGACTTCGACCCCTTCATGGGTCCCGCAATCTTCCATACTCACTTTGACGTTCTGTGCTACGTCAATCAGCTTTCGGGTCAAATAACCGGCATTGGCAGTTTTGAGCGCCGTATCGGCCAAACCTTTTCGTGCCCCGTGGGTCGAAATGAAGTACTCCAGTACGTTGAGTCCTTCACGGAAGTTGGATGTAATAGGCGTTTCGATGATGGAGCCGTCCGATTTGGCCATCAAGCCTCGCATTCCGGAGAGCTGGCGAATCTGAGCAGCCGAACCCCGTGCCCCCGAATCGGCCATCATGTAAACCGAGTTGAAGCCCTCTTTGTCCTGGGCAATCAGATCCATAAGTTTCTCGGCGATGGTATTGTTGGCATCGGTCCAGATATCAATAATTTTGTTATAGCGCTCCTGCTCGGTCAGGAGTCCTGCGCCTGCCTGAAGCTGAATTTCAACCACTTTGGCCTTGGCTGCAGAAACTATGGGGTTTTTGTCTTCCGGGATCAGAATGTCGTCAATGGAAATGGAAACCCCCGTTGCCGTAGCATATTTGAAACCCATATCCTTGAGATTGTCAAGGAATTCTGCCGTGAGGCTGATGCCGCTGTGTTTATAGATGTAATCAACCAGATCGACGATCTCGCCTTTTTTCATGACGCGGTTCCAATAGTTCTGTGGCACATAGTCGGGGATGATCGACCGCAAAATCAGCCGTCCGGCCGTTGTGGTAACGATGTCGCCATCGATCAGTGTCCGGACGCGGGCATTGAGGTCCAGCGTCTGCTGTTCATGGGCGATGAATACTTCGTTGGCATCTGTAAAAAGTTTGTGTTGTCCTGTGACATCGGTTTTTTCCAGTGACAGGTAGTACAGACCCAAAATCATATCCTGGGACGGGACTGCAATTGCTTTTCCCGATGCCGGAAGCAAAATGTTCATCGAGCTGAGCATGAGGATCTTGGCTTCGGCGACGGCTTCGGAAGAGAGGGGCACGTGCACCGCCATCTGATCGCCGTCAAAGTCGGCGTTGAATGCCGAGCACACAAGCGGATGCAGTTGAATCGCCTTGCCTTCGATCAGACGGGGGTGAAAAGCCTGAATCGACAATTTGTGCAGTGTCGGAGCACGGTTGAGCATCACCGGATAGCTTTCCACCACCTCTTCGAGGCACTCCCACACTTCGTTGGTTTTTTGCTCGATCATCTTTTTGGCTTGCTTGAGGGTCGTGGCATAGCCCTTCTCCTCCAATTTGGCCATCAGGTGTGGCTTGAAAAGTTCCAACGCCATTTTTTTGGGCAGTCCGCACTGATCCATGCGCAAATCGGGGCCGACGACGATGACCGAACGTCCCGAAAAGTCCACCCGTTTCCCCAAAAGATTCTGACGGAAACGCCCCTGTTTTCCCTTGATGATTTCCGAGAGTGATTTGAGGGGACGCTTGTTGGCTCCCTTGACGGCATTGGCACGCCGGCCATTGTCGAAGAGGGCATCGACCGATTCTTGAAGCATCCGCTTTTCGTTTCGGACGATAATCTCCGGTGCATCGAGTTCCACCAGACGCTTGAGGCGCTGGTTGCGGTTGATGATGCGGCGGTAGAGATCGTTGACGTCCGAGACGGCAAATTTTCCGCCATCGAGGCTGACCAGCGGTCGCAAGTCGGGCGGCAATACCGGCAAATATGTCAGCATCATCCACTCAGGCCGGTTGTCCGAATCAAGAAACGCTTCGATCACTTTGAGGCGCTTGATGATGGTTTTGCGCTTGGCTTCTGATTTGGTGGCGCCAATTTCTTCTTTGAGCTGCCCCAGCATATCAACCAGGTCCAGTTCGCCCAGAAGTTCCTGGATGATCTCGCCCCCCATGCGTGCATCAAAACCGGTTGCCCCAAAGCGCTGTTGGATTTGGCGGTATTGTTCTTCATTGAGGACGTCGTACTTCAGGACTGCGCTGCCCCCTTCACTGTCGTACGATGCTTCTCCGGGATCTTTGACAATATAGGCTTCGTAATAGAGTACCCGCTCGAGATCTTTCATTTTCACGCCCAGTAAAGTACCGATGCGTGAGGGAAGGGAGTTGACATACCAAATATGGGCGACCGGAACGACCAGGTCGATGTGGCCCATGCGGCTGCGGCGCACCTTCGAGCTGGTTACTTCCACACCGCATTTTTCACACACGACGCCTTTGTAGCGCATCTTTTTGTACTTGCCGCACAGGCACTCGTAGTCACGAATCGGGCCAAAAATTTTGGCACAAAACAATCCGTCGCGCTCCGGCTTGAGCGTCCGATAGTTAATGGTTTCCGGCTTTTTGACTTCGCCGTAGCTCCACGAAAGAATTTTTTCCGGGCTGGCAACACGCAGCTGCATCGCTTCAATATCGGTGGGTCGCTCTTCACGGTTGACATCAATCGGTGTCAGGTTTTCTAACTGCTTACTCATTGGAATCACCCTCTTGATCATTTTTCTTTTCATACAGCTCCACATCCAGCCCGAGAGCCTGCAGCTCTTTGGTCAGGACAAACAGCGTTTCGGGCACACCCGAGTCGGGCACGCTTTCTCCGCGCGTGATCGCCCGGTATGCGCGCGTTCGCCCCTCCACGTCGTCCGACTTGATCGTCAGCATCTCTTTGAGGACATGGGCGGCTCCGTAGGCTTCGAGCGCCCATACTTCCATTTCTCCAAACCGCTGCCCCCCGAAAAGCGCTTTCCCGCCAACCGGTTGCTGGGTAACCAGTGAATAGGGGCCGGTGGAGCGGGCGTGCACTTTTTCGTCCACGAGGTGGTGCAGCTTGAGAATGTACATGTAGCCAACGTTGACCCGTTCGGTCATTTTTTCGCCGGTCTTTCCGTCAAAAAGGACGGCTTTCCCGTCGTGATCGATTTTGGCCAGCGCAAACAGTTTCTCAAACTCCTCCTGCTTGGGCGATTCAAAGGCCGAAGCGGAAAATTTCACTCCGCGACTCCAGTCACGGGCATACTTGATGATGGCTTCATCGCTCATGCGGGGAAGCTCATCCTGTACCTTCATGAGCTTGGCAGTATTGGCAATGTCCATCATTTTCTCGCGCAGCTCTTGAACAAAATTGTCACGTTTTGCATCAAAGATGCGCTGAATCTGTTCGCCAAGCCGTGCACCGATGAGTCCCAAATGCACCTCCAGAATCTGCCCAATGTTCATCCGGGACGGCACACCGAGCGGGTTGAGAATCAAATCAACCGGTTCGCCGTCTTCCATATAGGGCATATCGATTTCGGGGACAATGTTGGAGACAATCCCTTTGTTTCCATGGCGGCCGGCCATCTTGTCCCCCACCTTGAGCTTGCGTTTGGTGGCAATATAGACTTTGACCAGCTTGGTCACGCCGCTGGGAAGGATATCGTCCTTCTCCAGAATCGCCAACTTTTCCTCGTGCTCGTTTTTGAGTCGTTTCTTTTCGGAGAGGAAATAATTCTTGAGCGATTCATACTTCTTTTGGATCTCTTCGGTGTAGGCTTGTACCACGGTACGAAGGACAAAGCGGTTGATGTTGGTGATAATATCTTTGTCGATTTTTTCACCGGCGCGATACGTAACGCCTTCAAGCGAAACATCCTGCGTCAGCTCTTGCTTGGAGAGGAACGTCGTGATGCGCAGCATCTCTTCGCGGTCGATCATCAAAAGTTGGTCATGATGCTCTTTGTCGAGACGAATCTTCTCTTCTTCATACGCCTTGATCGAGCGGGCATCTTTTTCATACCCTTTTTTTGTAAAAATCTTGATGTCTACAACCACCCCTTCCATTGAAGAGGGACAGTAGAGCGATTTGTTGACGACGTGTCCGGCCTTTTCGCCAAAAATGGCCCGCAGCAAACGCTCTTCGGGCGTGGGGCGAATCTCCCCTTTGGGGGAAACCTTTCCAACCAGAATCATCCCGGGTTTGACGTGCGTCCCAATCTTGACGATACCGCTTTCATCGAGATGGAGCAACTCGTCCTCACGGATATTGGGGATATCGCGGGTAATCTCTTCGGTGCCGTGTTTGAGTTCGCGCGCCTCGATATTTTTTTCATATGTGTGCACTGAAGTGAAGGCATCCTCCCGAATCAGTTTTTCGGAAATGATAATTGCATCTTCGTAGTTGTATCCGTTCCAGGGCATAAAGGCTACTTTGATGTTCTTGCCCAGCGCCAGCTCGCCCTGATCCATGCTGGCTCCGTCGGCAATGATTTGCCCGGCGGCCACCTCGTCCCCTTCATACACAATGGGGGTTTGGGTGAAGGTGGTGTTTTGGTTGGTGCGCATATTTTTCTCAAGCGCATAGCGGTCGATGAAGACGCCATGATCATCCTCGCCGACAATGTAAATGTTGCGGGTATCGACCTTTTCAACCCGCCCGGCGCGCCTGGCAGAGACGGACTCCCAGGCATCCCGACTGACGATCGCTTCCATTCCGGTACCTACCATGGGGGCTTCGGTACGCAAAAGCGGGACGGCTTGACGCTGCATGTTCGATCCCATCAGAGCACGGTTGGCATCGTCGTGCTCCAAAAAGGGGATCAGTGCTGCAGCCGATCCGGAAATCATCAATGGCGAAATATCGATGAGATTCACTTTGGAGGATTCATTCAATCCGATGTTTCCATTGAGGCGTGTCTCAATCAAATCATCGACGATATACCCGCTTTCGTCCACCACGGTCGAAGCAGGTGCAATCACCTTGTCCTCTTCCTGTGTCGCAGTAATGTACACGATCTCATCGGTCACCTGGCGGTCTTTGACGATCTTGTACGGTGCTTCGATAAAGCCCAGATCATTGACTTTGGCATATGTGGCCAATGTGTTGATCAGGCCGATGTTTTGCCCTTCGGGAGTCTCAATGGGACAAATACGGCCGTAATGGGTCGGGTGGACATCCCGCACTTCAAATCCGGCACGTTCCTTGACCAGCCCCCCTTCACCCAGAGCAGAGAGGCGGCGCTTGTTGGTCACTTCCGAAAGCGGGTTGGTCTGATCCATAAACTGACTCAACTGTCCGCTGGAGAAAAATTCCATTATGGCATTGGTGATCATTTTGGAGTTGACCAGGTCGTGCGGCATCAACTCTTCGAGCGATCCGCTGATGGTCGGCATTTTATCCTTGATCGCCTTTTGCATCTTGGCCAATCCCTTGTGAAGCTCGTTGCCCAGCAACTCTCCGATGGCACGAATTCGTCGGTTTCCGAGGTGGTCGCGATCGTCAATGTGCCCTTGACCGTTTTTGACTTTGATCAGGTATTTCACCGTATTGATAATATCCTCAGCGGTGAGCACGGTGACATAATCGGGGACGTCTTGGCCCAGTTTGTGATTCATCTTCATCCGTCCTACGCGGGTCAAATCGTAGCGCTCGGGATCGAAAAAGAGCCCTTCGAGGAATTTTTTTGCCGCTTCGGGGGTCACGGGCTCGCCTGGGCGCATGACTTTGTAAATACGGATGGCCGAGAGGATATTTTCATCGTCCACTTCTTCGGTTTGCTTCAAAAGGCGCAGGCTTTCGTGGTCTGCCATAAATGCCTTGATGATGGAGCTGTCTGTATCTTCGGCCAAATCGTCGGCAATCACAATCTGCTCGACCCCCAGATCAATGATGCGCTTCAGTTTGGTTTCGTCGAGCTGGGTCACCACATCATAGAGCACTTCGCCGCTCTCCTGATCGATGATCGGTTTGGCCAAGTGGCGTTCCATCAGGACATCGAGCGGGTATTCAATCCACTCCAATCCATCCTCCAGGAGTTTTTGCGCTTTCTTTTTGGTGAGACGCTTGCCCATGGCCACA
This sequence comes from uncultured Nitratifractor sp., assembly GCA_964603215.1. GTDB lineage: Bacteria > Campylobacterota > Campylobacteria > Campylobacterales > Sulfurovaceae > S017-3. The sequence continues at coordinate 5,120 of CAZRUT010000003.1, read as the reverse complement.
ACGAGATTGTCATCAATATCCTTGACGTCGTAATCGGCGCGTGCACCGAAATCTTCCGGGTTGTACCGCACCAAAAAGCGGTTGTCCCGAATCACGATCTCTTTGGTGGCATAGAAGAGCTTGAGGATGTCTTCTTTGCTGTAATCCAGTGCACGGAAGAGGATCGTCACCGGAATTTTGCGCCGCTTGTTGATCCGCGCATAGAGGATATCCTTGGCATCGTATTCAAAATAAAGCCAGCTGCCGCGATCCGGGATAATCTGGGCCGAATAAAGCAATTTGCTGACGGCGGCAGTTGATTCTGTTTCTTTGAAAATGACGCCCGGGCTGCGGTGGAGCTGGTTGACGATCACCCGCTCCACGCCGTTGATAATAAATGAAGTCCGATCAGTCATCAACGGAATATCACGGACAAAAACCGCCTGTTCTTTGATTTCGCTTGGATCGAGTTTCTCGCCGGTTTTTTCATCGCGATTCCAGATGATCAACGCAATATTAAGCTTCAGAGACACCGCATAGGTAAGGCCGCGTTCCATACATTCGCGCACCGTGTATTTGGGCTTGATGACTTCCAGGCCCCGGTATTCCAGTGTGATACGGTTTTGCTGGTCGTGGATGGGAAATGCAGAGCGAAAGGTTTTTTCGATGATGCTGTTGCTGCGATTTTTTGCATCCATCATCAAAAAGTTTTCGTAGCTTTTCTGTTGAAGTTGCAGAAGGTTGGGGATTTCGATTTCACGGGGTGTTTTTGAGAAATCAACGCGAAGCCGGTTGCCAAAGTGGAGAGAGTTTAACATGAGCGAACCTTTGTTAGAATTCGTAGTTTTGTTTGATGATACACAAAAAAACTATTGGCAAGAGGGTATGAAATGTCTCTGAATAGTTCATCCCTGTACCAGCACAGGAAATTGAGAAAGGCGGCGCGGAGACTGCTCCGCACCTTAAAGGTCTTACTTGAGTTCGACCGTTGCACCGGCTTCTTCGAATTGTTTTTTGATCTCTTCGGCTTCTTCTTTGGAGACGCCTTCTTTGATGACACTCGGGGTATCCTCTGCAGCCGACTTGGCTTCTTTGAGGCCCAGGCCGGTTATGGCACGCACGGCCTTGATTACATTGATTTTTTTCGGGCCGGTCTCGGTTAGAACGACATCAAACTCGGTCTGCTCCTCTTCTGCTTCACCGGCATCACCGGCGCCGGCAGCCGCAACGACCGTTGCCTGGGCCGACACACCAAACTTTTCTTCAAACTCTTTTACCAGCTCGCTAAGCTCGAGCACAGACAAACCGGAAATAAACTCAAGAACATCATCTTTTGAAATGGCCATTTTGTATCCTTTTGACTTAATTAATATGGGCAGGCAAGCTACACAACAGCGCTTGCACTATGGGGCTTACGCCTCTTCTTCGCGTTGACGCTTCAGGGCATCCAGACCGATCGTAAAGTTACGAACGGGGGCTTGCCAGACATTCAGAAGCATACCGATGAGTTCATCACGACTTGGCAACTTGGCCATCGCGATAATGGTATCCAGATCGACGGAAGATCCTTCGAGGGCACCGGCTTTGATCACGAAGCGGTTTTTGAACTCGGTCGCAGCCGTATCGGCAGTTTTGCAGGTGCTGATCTGATCGGCACCCCACACCAACAGGTTGGTCTCTTTGAGCGCGAGGCCTTCGATGCCGGCATTTTTGAGCGCGATCGTAGCCAGCGTGTTTTTCACGACTTTGATGTGGGCATCGTTTTGTGCCGCAATCGCGCGAACGGCTTCAAGCTCTTTGTGCGTCACGCCTTTGTAGTCACACACCACGACAGCATTCGATGCTTCAAATGCCTGGGTCATTTCGGCGACAAGCTGCTCTTTTTCTGTTCGGGTCATTTTCTACTCCTTTCCGACTTTGAACCGGGCTCTGCATCACGCGATGCAGCAAGGTCTTTGGAGGAGGCCTCTGTTTAAGCTTTCGCCCCCGTTCTCTTCAGTCTAAGATAAAAGCACACGTGTGCTTATTTGATTTCCATCGCTTCGCTGCTATCGAGTCTAATGGAGGGGCTCATGGTCAGCGAAAGGGCGACGTTTTTGATGTAGCGACCTTTGGCACTGGCCGGCTTTGCACGGTTGATTTTGATCAGAAATGCAATCAGGTTTTCGCGTATATGCTCTTCAGGGAAACTCACTTTGCCGATTCCGGCGTGGATGTTTCCTTTTTTGTCAACGCGAAAGTTGACCTGCCCACCTTTGGCATCTTTGACCGCCTGAGCCACGTCCATCGTGACGGTGCCGGTCTTGGGGTTTGGCATGAGCCCTTTGGGGCCGAGGATGCGGGCGACCTTGCCCAGAATGCCCATCATGTCCGGTGTCGAAATCACGGTATCGAAATCGATGGTGCCTGCCTGAATCTGTTCGATCAGAGCATCGGCATCAACCAGATCGGCGCCCGCAGCTTTGGCCTCGTCGATCTTCTCCCCCTTGGCGAAGACTGCCACACGGACCGTTTTGCCGGTTCCGTTGGGAAGCACCACCGAACCACGGATCATTTGATCAGCGTGCCGGGGATCCACATTGAGGTTCAAGGCCACTTCGACGGTTTCGTCAAATTTGGCCGATTTGAGTGTTTTGACGGTCGCAACCGCTTCTTCCACGCTGTATATTTTTGACGTGTCAATTTTTTCAAGTAGTGTTTGTTTTCTTTTACTGATTTTTGCCATTGTTTTCTCCGCTTTTTGCTCCCACTGCCATCCAGTGGTCAGATGAATTGTTAGTCGATAATGTCAATACCCATGCTCCGGCATGAACCGGCCATGATCAGGGCTGCCTGCTCACGATCGTCTGTATTGAGATCGGCGATTTTGAGGTCCACAATCTTCATCAGCTGCTCCCGGGTGATGGTGGCCACCTTGTTGAGCAGGGGATTGTCCGATCCTTTTTTGATTCCGGCCTCTTTCATAATCAAATCACTTGCCGGCGGCTGCTTGGTCACAAATGTAAAGCTCCGATCGGTATAGACACTGACCTCTACCGGGATTTTGAACCCCATCTTGTCCTTGGTCTTTTCGTTGAAGGCTTTGCAGAATTCCATAATGTTGACCCCGCGCTGACCCAATGCAGGACCCACTGGGGGCGAAGGGTTGGCTTGACCGGCCGGGATCATCATTTTGAACTTTTCAGAAATTTTCTTTGCCATGACGTTTCCTTTTTCGTTGTTAGATTATTTTTTCGACTTGTGTATAGAGCATCTCGACCGGAGTATTGCGCCCGAAGATCGATACATTGAGCTTCAGTTTGCCGTGGTCGAGATCATATTCTTCTACCATACCCGTAAAGTTCGAAAATGGTCCATCAATGATGCGCACCATTTCACCGGTTTCAAAGTCCACCTTGGGGCGCGGAGCACTTTTTTTCTCCATCTTCTCCAGGATCACTTGAATGTCGGCTTCGCTCAATGCCGTGGGTGATTTTTGTTCTCCGATAAAGCGTGAAACACGCGGTAACGCTTGAATCCGATGCCACAGGTCATTATCCAGATCCAAATGGGCAAAGACATATCCGGAGTAGAGAGAGCGCTCCGTAATTTTCTTTTCGCCGTTTTTGACCTCGATGACTTCTTCGGTGGGCACCACAACCTTGTCGATCTTTTCTTCAAGACTGTAATCAATCGCCATTTGCTCGATTGCCCGTTTTACGGAGCGTTCACTTCCGGAATAAGTTTGAATTGCGTACCATTGGTAAACCATCGTTGCCCTTTAGAGTGTTGAAGAGACCACGGTGGACATCAACACATCAACCAGTGCTAAAAATACAGAGATAACCGTTACGACGAGTACAACGGCGATGAATGCTTGGCGTACCTGTATCTTGGTGGGGAAGATAACCTTGTCAAGCTCGACGCGTGCGCTGCGAAAAAATTTTGTTATGGTTTCCATATTTTACCTTCATAGAATGGCAGGCCAAGAGGGACTCGAACCCCCGGCACCTGGTTTTGGAGACCAGTGCTCTACCAACTGAGCTATTGGCCTAGCTGCGGATCCAAAGCGTCGCACATCGAGACGACTCCGATCCAAAGATCGATCAGAGTTTCATCTCTTTGTGTATGGTGTGCTCTTTGCACCACTTGCAGTATTTTTTCAGCGCAAGCTTTTCGGTTGTGTTCTTTTTGTTTTTGGTCGTGTGGTAGTTGCGTCGTGTGCACTTTTCACACCCCAAGTGTACTGTTTCTCTCATGGGTTCTCCAATGATGGCATCGGTGCGGGATCGTGCCCGGAACCGATGCGGGGATTATGATTAGGCGATCACCTTGGTGACCACACCGGCGCCGACAGTACGACCTCCTTCGCGGATGGCGAAACGGGTACCTTCTTCGAGGGCAATTGGGGCAATCAACTCAACATTGATTTTGACATTATCGCCTGGCATAACCATTTCGGTTCCTTCCGGCAGCATCACCGATCCGGTTACGTCGGTTGTACGGACATAAAACTGAGGACGGTAGTTGTTGAAGAATGGCGTGTGGCGGCCTCCTTCATCTTTGGTCAGGACATACACTTCTGCCTCGAACTGCGTGTGCGGTGTAATAGAGCCCGGTTTGCACAGAACCATTCCGCGCTGTACTGCTTCTTTTGCTGTACCACGGAGCAGGACCCCTGCGTTGTCGCCGGCAATGCCGCAATCCATCTCTTTGCGAAACATTTCGACGCCGGTCACAGTAGTGGTCTGGGTGTCTTTGAGGCCCACGATTTCAATGGTGTCTCCCACGCAAACCTGACCGCGATCGATTTTTCCGGTCACAACCGTACCGCGACCCTGAATCGAGAAGATGTCTTCGATCGGCATCAGGAAGTCTTTGTCGGTTTCACGTTTCGGCTCAGGAATGTAGGCATCCACTTCATCCATCAGCTGGATAATCTTTTCAGACCACGCACCGAGTTTGCCGGTTTTGGCCTCTTCGAGTGCCTGAAAGGCCGATCCGGCTACGATCGGAGTGTCGTCACCGGGGAATTCATACTCGCTGAGAAGCTCGCGGACTTCCATCTCAACCAGTTCCAGCATCTCTTCTTTGTCTTCGTCGTCCAGCTGATCTTCTTTGTTCAGGAATACAACGATATACGGAACCCCAACCTGACGGGA
>CAZRUT010000002.1:6443-14124 GCA_964603215.1 uncultured Nitratifractor sp. | reverse complement strand
ACTCAGCAACAGTGGGTTGTTTGGGGTCAGGGTTCCGGCACTAATCTTTCGCGATGGCTGTCGCTATCCGGATGCATTCTTTTCGGAGTTGCGTACGGTCGCCCCGGTTGTCGATCACCCATGTAGCACGGCGGCGCTTGGTCTCGATATCCATCTGCGCATCCAGGCGCTGAAGGGCCTCAGCCTCACTCAACCCTTCGCGCTGCATCAATCGTGTTTTTTGGAGGCTTCTGGGGGCATAGACAACCACCACACGTTCGATCGGGTAAGCCGCACGCTCATAAAAGAGGGGAATGTCAATCAGGTAGGGCTTTTGGTGTGCATCCTCCCGTACGGCCCGTGCCCGAATTGCTTCATAGATCCGGGGATGCACCAGTGCTTCCAGCTGCCGGCGCTTTTCGGCATCGCCGAACACGATCCTGCCCAGCGCCGGGCGATCGACATGTCCGTCATGCACAAGCGCCCGGCCAAACAGATTCACCACCTGCACATGCTGGGCATCCAGTACGGTATGGGCAATCGTATCCGCATCGATGATGGCCCACCCCATCGATTCAAAGATAGATGCCGCAGAACTTTTGCCTGTGGCAATCCCTCCGGTCAGCGCAACAGCGTGTTCAAATGCCATATGCGGTGCCTGCATCAGTTATCGTACAGTTCAATGACGCGGTAGCCATCTGCGTCCACTTTTCTCTTTGGGGGGTTCCTGGATGCCTGCGGGGCACTGTGCTTGGGTTTGGGCGGATGTTTGACGGTTTTTTGTGGAGAAACTGCTGCCGGCTTGGGCGCGGGTTTCTTTTTGGCTACTTTGGGTTTGGGCGCGGATTTTGGTTTCGGATTTACTTTGGACCTGGGCGCATTTTTTTTGGCACTGTGAAGTGGTGGCGTGATGGTCTTGGGGTTTGGTTTTTTCTTGGCAGTTTTTTTGATTCCTGTCTGCAGTGCCGCCTTCGGTTGTGGAGGTACAGGCTGCGGACGTTCCTCAGGAGGACGTGTGCCGGCGAGTCTAACGCACTTTGTCGCATAGCGTTTGAGCTGATACGTGTCGTAATGATAAACATCTTTGCGGAAATTGAGGTATCCGTACGGGTCGACAAAGGCGGTCAGGTAGGTGATATCAATCGGCACATGATGTTTGAGCGGAATCGTCTTTTTCTCCGTCCCTTCAAGCTGCTTCATCACGCCATCCACATCGATGTTGTCATTAAAGAGCGCCAACGATTCGAGCAGTTCGCGCGGCTTTTGAATCCGCATGCACCCATGACTAAATGCCCGCTGGTTGCGGAAAAAGAGACTTTTGGATGGTGTATCGTGAATGTACACAGAATAACCGTTGGGAAAAAGAAACTTGATCTTTCCCAGAGCATTGTGACGGCTGGGTACCTGCATAAAATAATACGGGATCGGCTTCTTGTTTCCTACATACTGTGCCCAGTCAACCGTGCCCGGATCAATCCGCTCCGAACTCTCGTCCCACGAAGCATGCAAGACTTTACCCTGTGCTTCGTAATGGTACGGATCCTGGACCAGTCGATTCAGCATTTCATGCCGCACGATGCTGGCCGGTATCTTCCACCAGGGATTGACGATGATGTATTTCATCACGTTGTGAAAAACCGGAGTAGGATGGTTGGGCTTTCCGGTCACAACACGAATGGTTGTCACCAGTTTGTCGCCATCAAAGAAATTAAGGCGAAAGGAAGGGATATTGAGCTCAATCCTCATCGTGCTCCGTTTGTGATGGAACCATTTGATGCGATCCAGGTTGAGTCGGATTTTTTGAATCGCTTCGGTCACTGTCATGTTGAGCATCGCACGGGCATTCCGCCCGATCACACCGTCTCCTTTGAGACCATGCCGAATCTGAAAGCGTTTGACCGCTTTGACAAGGCACGCATCGTACTGGGGTGACTGCATGGGCTCTTTGCAGTCATGAAGGTCGCCGACAATGGCCAGGTGCTGCCGGATCAACGGAATCACTTTGGCAGATGTCGCCCCCGGCTTGAGTGTCCCGAAACGGGGCAGTTTTGGCCAGCCTCCTTTTTGGGCGATGTGTATATAGCGTACAAGATAGTTGCGGAGTTTTGCATAACCAAAACGCTTGGGATCCGCATCATTAAATGCCCGTGCCAGATCCCCGTCATCGAGGGCATCGCTCAGGACAGAAACCGGGCTGGATTTTGGCGCATATGTATCCCAGCCGACTTTGATGTTGTACGCCTTGGTCAGCGCATTGAGCTTGCGCGAAAACGACTTCCAGTCAATGCCGCCATAGAGGCGATAACGGGCATAATGCAGATACAAAGCGCTCAAAGACAATTCCAGGGAGATTTTATCTTCGCGTGATCCTCCGCTTTGTGTGACCAAATCCTGTACCCGCTTGCGCACTGCTTGGTTTTCTGCATACACTGCCACCGACGGCGTAACAGTTTGATCGGTTCGGATCAAGCGCAAAAGCGAGTTGCCAAATGGACTGAGTCCTTGTGCTTTGACCCACAATGGAGCATAAAAGAGCGCTGTGTACAGTTGGTCGAGCGCCGGGAGTTTCCCTTTGGCGACACGCTGTTCGATCTTGGCAGAGGCATCATCGAAAAACGTACTGTCGCCGGCCGTTCCCCCCCAATTGAATCCGCTTGTTTTCGCAGAAAGTGTTTGTGTCCCGGCCACCAGCGCCCCCACCATCACTCCGATCATCCATATCCGCTTCATGACAACTCCAGACTTTGTATTTGATTTTCCATCGATTATACAGAAAAAATCTTGAAAGCGCCGAAAAGTCGGCAACATCATTGTTATGTTTCGGTCGGCGCTACCTCAATACGATCGGCTTCTTGTTTGCGCAGCGCCACGGCTGTCGTCCCCACGGCGATCTCAATGGTTTGTTTGGCCAGTGAACATTCACGAATCACCACATGCTCGCCTGGCAAAATCCCAAACGATGCAAACCGATCGCGCAATGCTTTGTCAGCATCCAAACGTACGATTTCAGCGTGTTCGCCTTTGTGCAGCGCGCTCAATACCATGTTATACACCTCCCAGAATAAATCGTGTTCCCTGAAAAGTCACCCAGGCCAGCATCCAGGCCGTGCCGGTCGTAAACAGAAAAAGATACACGAAGTAACGCCAGCCCCCTGCCTCGCGCGTAAACACGGCAGAGGCAGCAAAACAGGGCAGATAAATCATGACAAAAACAATGAAAGCCATGGCAGCCGGAAAGGGGATATTCTTTTGCAGCGCCTTGATCAGCCCATTATCGTGCTCATCCGTTTCTCCCTGGGCATACAGCACTCCCAGCGTTGAGACCACTACCTCTTTGGCGGCCAGGCCGGCTTCGAGCGCAACGCTCATCCGCCAATCAAAACCCAGTGGCGCAAAAAACGGTTCGGTGGCCTTCCCGATTTGACCCAGGTAACTTTGTTCGAGTTGGGTTGCATGGCGCACGCGGGCTTGTGCCGTTTTTTCCTGAGATGTTTTGGGCTGTGCCCTCAGTATGTGGTGCTGCATTTCCTGATCCGGGCGCTTGGGATAGCTGCTGGCAAACCACACCAATACCGATGCTGCAAGAATAAATGTTCCTGCTTTTTTTAGGTAACTCATTGCTTGGCCATAGACGGTATGCCCAATAAGCCGCCACGAAGGCCAGCGATATTTGGGCATTTCCATGACAAAAGGCTCGTCATCCCCCTTGAACACAAATATTTTGAGCATTTTGGCCATGACCAGTCCCAAAAGGGCACCGCTGATGTAAATCAAAAAAAGGATATTTCCCGCCTGGTCCTTGCCGAAAAATGCTCCGGCAAACAATACGTAGATCGGCAAGCGCGCGCCGCAACTCATAAAACCGAGGATAAACAGGGTGATGAGCCGTTCTTTTTCATTTTTGAGTGTGCGGGCGGCCATATAGGCAGGCACCGTACATCCGAATCCGGTCACAAGCGGTATAAAGCTCTTGCCGTGCAGGCCAAATTGATGAAAAAACCCATCCAGCAGGAAGGCCACCCGTGCCATATAACCGGTTGTCTCCAACAAGGCAATACCCAGGAAGAGAATCACAATATTGGGCAAAAACATCACCACTGCGCCCACGCCGGCAATAATGCCATCTGCGATAACATCCCCCAGAATCCCATCACCCAGCAGGCTCCGTGCCCCCTCGGCCAACCAGGAAAAGCCGGCATCAATCCAATCCATCGGTACCGCCCCAAGCGTGAAAGTCAATTGGAACAATCCCCACATAAAAAAGAGAAACAGCGGAATACCCAAGACTTTGTTGATCAGCAGTTTGTCAATCTTCTGCGTGGCATTCCCTGCACGCATGGAGTGGTGTGCCATCACTTCCATTTTTGCCCCTTTGGCAAAAGCAAAATGTTCATCCGCAAAAATCTGGTCGAGGTCTTTGGTATCGCCGTGCAGGTAAATATGCTCTAAGCCCGTGCGCAAAATCGGCAACAGTTCAATCCAGATCGGCTCATCGTGCATCTGTCTATAGATATCGGTATCTTCCTGAAGCAGCCGTACGGCCAATTGACGATGGGGGATCGGGCCAACATAGTGTCGCTCCTTCAAAAATGCCTCGATCCGCGCAATCTCTTCTTCGATCGGATCGCTGTATATGACTTTTGCGGTCGTGTGGGGTTTTTCAAAGACATCAATGATCGCCGTCTTGAGCCGTTCAATTCCATCACCCTTGGCTGCACTGGTTTCGACAACCGGCACCCCCAGAATCCGGGAAAGTTGCGCGGTATCAATCTCGATTCCTTCTTGCTGTGCCTCATCCATCATGTTCAGAACGACAATCAGTTTTTTCCCTGTTTCCATCAGTTGGGTTGTCAGACGCAAATTGCGTTGAAGGCTGGTCGCATCAATGACATTGACAATCAAATCATAATCCTGGTTGCGCAGGAACGCTTTGGTGACCTTTTCTTCGATGGTATAATCTGTGAGCGAATAGGCACCGGGAAGATCGATAATGTGAAACGCATACGCTGCGTTCCGGTTCGCATCATGATGGGTGAAGGTCACCTCTTTTTTCTCAACCGTGACACCGGAAAAGTTGCCAACCTTCAATCGTGCATGTGTCAGTGCGTTGACCAGCGAGCTCTTCCCGACATTGGGCTGCCCTGCCAGTGCTACTACAATTTTTTTCACGAAATACTCCTGATGGTTGGCGGGCTTATTGGCGTTGGGAGTATAGTCACATCAATCTTGAAGCGTACTTAATTATGAGAAGAATTATCAATTTATTTATGTTTTTTCTTTTTCTTGATGATATCACTGTAATCCACATCGGCAAGCAGAATCAACTGGCCATTGAAACTGTCGATCCGGCTGTCCCCTTTTTTGAAGCGTTTTTTCAGTCGTTTGGTGATTTCTTTCTGTTGCTTCTGCTTGCGAATGTCGCATGCATCGAAGAAGTCCTCCAAGTCAATCCATGCAAGATCATCACCTGCATCTGCAAAATCTTGTTCCGGGGCTTCCGGATCTTGTTCGCCCGTCTCGTGTGGCTCTGCAGCAACGACAACTTCCTCTTCTTCGATGACTGAGAAAGGGGCCTCTTCGATCCTGAGATGTTCAATTTGCGTTGAGTAGAGCATTTTCATCTCTGAAAAAGCCTCTTTAAGCAAATCCACTTCACTTCGCAATGTTGATGTAATCATCTGATTGGTGTCTTTCAGGTCAACAATGGTGTCTTTCAATACACCGATGGTCTCATCTTTTGCTGCCAGTAAATCCTGAAAATCTTTTGAGGGCCGCGCAATGCGGGTTCCGGCATCCGATGTTTTTGATGTTGGATGGCTGGATGAAATATTTGCTGTGGCGACCGTGTCCTGGACAATGTAAAGCTTCCCGTCAACACTTTTGGACGTCAACACCCCTTTCTTGATCTTGGCATAGACTGCTTGACGTGAGATGCCGAGCTTTTTGGCATATTCTGCTGGCTTGATCAGATTGCTCATGGCGTTTCCTTCTCAATGAATGTGTCAATCATAACATAAAAAAGGTAAAAAGTTTTGGGTGGGGTTGTCACGTGGCATGTTACCGTTTTGTCCCGTCCAAAATTGGGACAAAACGGCACTGTTCGATTGCCTCGGAGCTGATCCCGCCGTTGCGCTTGTAAAATCGGGTGATAATCTCAAGGCCGTCCTGATGAATGGGCGCTACGAGGATGCCGCCCTCCTTCAACTGATCGAAAAGCACCTGCGGTACCCGATCGGCCGTTGCCGAAAAGAGGATCCGTTCATACGGCGCGTACTCTTTCCAGCCCCTCTGCCCATCATCATGGCGTGGAATAATATTGTGCATCTCCAGTTGCCGAAAACGTTCCTTGGCTTCACGCAATAGTGATTCGATCCGCTCAATCGTAAATACCCTGCGCACAATGTGAGACAAAATCGCAGCCTGATAGCCGCTGCCGCATCCAATCTCCAGCACACTGTCAACATTGCTTAACTCCAGATACTGTGTCATCTTTGCCACGGTAAGGGGCGAAGAGATCCACTGCTCTGAGTGCATAGGAAGTGCATCAAGCTGATAAGCCATATGCTGAAATCCCTTTGGAACAAATGCTTGACGGTTGACACTCAGGAGTGCTTTTTTTACATGCGGATCAAGGGGAAATTCCTGATCGATTGCTTCGACCATTTTTTTTACATATATTTGTGTGACCATGTCTGCCCAATCGACATAAATTTTGCCGAAGTGTAGCAAATTTTTCGTTATTACCTCATGACAATGTAGCGGCGCATCTTTTTGAGCAAAGCCAAATCGATCTCGCCGGATACTATTTCCTGCATGTCGTCCATCACGATACCGCCACTGGGCGAATAAATTCCACTTGAAGCGGCCATATCATCCCGGGCGCTATTGGCAACAACAACATACGTCTGGTTCATCACCGCAAGGGCCGATGCCAATATCTCCAAATGGCGCTTGCGGGGCATGCCCCACTGTGCCGGAACGAGCACAACGTCAGCGCCTTCCATCTGCCGCCAAAGATCTTTGTAGCGCAACTCAAAGCAGATCAGCACACCATAGCGAATGCCATTGATCTCAAAGAGGCGTATTGCCTCAGAACTTCCGGGGCGAAGGTGCTTATCTTCTTTGCCCAATGCAAAAAGTTTATGCTTGCTCTGACGGTGGACGATTCGATGATGATGAATCATGACAGCATCGTTGGTATAATCCCCATTTGTGTGTCGCGTCAAAAGTGTCAGTCCCACCATCTGGTTCTTCACCACGGCACACAACTGCGCAATTACTTCTTCGCCAAACTGTGCCGCATCTCCAAGATGGTCATAGTCGTAATCGGTCATGCTGACTTCCGGGGCCAGAAGAATATCATGATCTCTGAGTGCGGCTATGTGTGCCAGAAGGCGATCAAGATTCATGTGATAGGGGGCGCGATCGACCATTTGGAGTGCAGCTATTTTTAACTTGGGCAGCATGTGGTTCTTCCTGCTTAAGATTGTGCCTGCATGGCACTGCATGGTCGTCCATAAAAAGCCAACAGGAATCCTGCTGTGAACTTCCTGTGTGCGTGTTGGGCTATTGACACCCTACGCACTCGGCACTTCGGTCTTCGACGCCGACTTCGGCCTGAACGGCTTCGGGCGATTGGCTACGCAAATAATAGGTCGATTTGAGACCAAATTTCCATGCCTCCATGTAGATATCATTAAGG
>CAZRUT010000002.1:6218-6433 GCA_964603215.1 uncultured Nitratifractor sp. | reverse complement strand
TGATGAAAATATTGAGGCTTTGCCCCTGATCGATCCATTTTTGGCGGATGGCACCGGCACGGATCAAAATACGCTGATCGAGCTCATAGCTTGGCACGTAAAATTGCCAGGTATCGGGCGACAGATTCGGGACCACCACGGGAATGAGGCCAGAGAGGTTCTCTTCAAACCATTTGCGTTTGTACACCGGTTCGATGGCCTGCGTCGTGCCGGTG
>CAZRUT010000002.1:0-6208 GCA_964603215.1 uncultured Nitratifractor sp. | reverse complement strand
GAAATCGAGCTGGTGGTGGCAATCGCCATCAGATACCCATTGCGCATGCCGTCACTCTTGACTTTTTCCTTGAGCGCGGCCCAGTCATGCGTATAGCCGAAGAGTCCGCCCCGATCCACCAGCTTGCATGCTTCTGTGTTGGCCTTGTCGATCGGAAAAATCCCTTTGGACCAATCCGAGCCTTCATAGGTGGGATATTTGCCTTTTTCCAATGCCAAATCACTGGAAGCACGGATGGCATAATAGCTGATCGACTCCATGACTTCGTCGATTTTCTGAAAATGCTCATCGCTTCCCCACATGATCTGTGCCTCGGCCAGCATTTGCGCTTCTCCCATAACGCCCATTCCGACGGCGCGGGTTTTTTGGTTGGTTTTTTTTACTTTTGCCAGGGGATAAAAGTTGAGATCCACTACATTGTCCAGCATGCGGATTGCCGTGGGGACAACCCGGGCAATATCTTCGGGCGTGTTGATTTTGGAAAGGTTGACCGATGCCAGATTGCACACGGCTGTATCACCGTCAATCTCTTCTTTGTCCACCATCCAAATCTGCTTGCCGTCCAAACGGTCAAGTGCCGTAATTTTTTTGGCCGGCTTGGTCATACCGTTGTCAACCTTGATCATCTCTTCTTCTTCAAAAGTGACAACCGACCGATCTTCAAATGTTACACGAATTTTATAATGGTTCGGGTTGGTGTTTTGGTAAATTTCCGTACAGAGATTTGAGCTGCGAATGACGCCGGTATGGCGATTGGGATTGGCCCGATTGGCGGCATCCTTGAAGCAGAGAAACGGATTACCCGTCTCGAAATAGCTGCGAAGAATTTCCTTCCAGAGTCCTTTGGCCGAAATAACCTCTTTGGTAATGTCATCCCGTTTTTCATAGGCTTCATACAATGCAGTAAACTCTTCTCCGTGTACCGTAGTCAACGCATTAGCTTCATACGGATCAAACAGGGACCAGGTCGCATCCGCCTCAACCCGCTGCATAAACAGATCGTTCAGCCACATGGCCGGAAAAAGATCATGCGCACGTCGACGTTCTTCGCCGGAGTTTTTCTTGAGATCAAGAAAATCCCGTATATCAATATGCCACGGCTCAAGATAGACGGCAATGGCTCCTTTCCGGGTCCCGAGCTGATCGACGGCAATAGCCACATCATTGGCAATTTTGAGAAACGGCACGATCCCGCCGGCGGCGTGCTTGTGCCCGTCGATATATGAGCCCATACCGCGTACCTGCATCCAATCCCAGCCGATTCCGCCGCCAAATTTGCTCAAGAGCGCCATCTCTTTGTACCCGTCAAAAATCCCCTCGATATTGTCCGGGGTCGAACCGATATAGCAGGAACTGAGCTGGTGACGCGGCGTGCGGGCATTTGAGAGTGTCGGGGTGGCCGCCATCACTTCGAATTTGCTTAAAATATCATAGAACTTTTTGGCCCATGTTTGGCTGTCAAACTCATTTTGCGCCAAAAACATTGCAACGCCCATAAACAGATGTTGCGGCAATTCAATGGGGTCGCCGTGACCGTCTTTGATCAGATAGCGGTCATACAGTGTCCGGATACCAAGATAGTTGAACTGAAGATCCCGTTCAGGGCGGATATGGTCATTGAGATCATCCAGATCATATTGGTCCTTCAGGCCAAGCAGGATGCGCCCTGCTGCTTCACCACGTTCAAAATAGTCACGCAAGTGTGTGTAACCGCTGAACCCGGATACGCGATGATAGATGTCATAAAGAAACAATCGTGCCGCAACAAATGTCCAGTTTGGGCGGTCGATATCAATCTTGTCTACGGCCGTCTTGATGAGTGTTTCCTGTATTTCAACGCTGGTAATCATATCGCGAAAATGGAGCTGTGCATCGACCTCCAGTTCGCTTTGGCTGACACCCTCCAGCCCCTCAGTAGCTCCTGAAGTGTATTTCTGAATTTTGGAAACATCCAGCGTTTCAACGCGTCCATTCCGTTTGACTACTCGAATCATTATTTATTGCCTTTGGGTACTTTTAAAACCATGCTGCAACACCTTTTGTGTCAATCCGATGCAAAGGATCTCCATGGGACATGTGCAGACTCAGTATGATTATACGATACAATTCTGTATAAATGCGCGCTGGATTCTGTACTATCTGTTGGGTCAAAATTGTTGGCACATAAATCCAATTGATGGATTTTCATACACCATAGATCTGTTACACCATCGATACATGTATCAGAATATTTTACCAAAAAAGTGCTTGTATTTTGTTGCCTTTTTTCTTCTGAAAAACAGAGGGGGTTAGAAAAATTTAGATCATCCAAAAACCCGTTCAAAAATTTTGTTGACGTTTTTTGTATAATAATCGTAATGAAATGCTTCCCGGATTTGCTCTTCGCTCAACACGCCCCTGAGTGCCTCATCGGCCAGAAGATATTGCAGAAAAAGGCTCTCACCCTTTTCATTCACCGTCGGTTTTCCTTGCTGTATCTCTTCCCAGACTTTCATGGCATTGCGCTGGACGATCTGATAGGCATCCTCGCGGCGGACACCAGCTTTTGGCAGTTCGAGAAGCACCCGCTGGCTAAAGACAAGACCGCCCGTTAAATTGAGGTTTTTCATCATATTTTCCGGCATGACTGTCAGGTGGGAAATGACACGGTTAAAACGGTGTAACATAAAGTCCGAAGTGATAAAGCTGTCCGGAAGCCAAAAGCGCTCAGTCGAGCTGTGGGAAATATCACGCTCGTGCCAGAGAGCGACATTCTCCATCGCCGGAACAACATATGCACGAATCATGCGCGCCAGCCCGGTGATGTTTTCCGTCAAAATCGGGTTGCGCTTGTGTGGCATTGCCGAAGAGCCCTTCTGGCCTTTGGCGAAATATTCTTCTGCTTCATATACTTCGGTCCGCTGCCAGTGGCGTATTTGCACGGCAAATTTTTCAATCGATGCAGCCAGCAGCGCAAGGGCCGACGCCAGGCGCGCATACCGGTCACGCTGGATCACCTGATTGCTCACCGGCGCCGGCTTGAGTCCCAGTTCTTCCATCGCGTACGTTTCTAATTCGAGTGGTGCATGGGCGAAATTGCCCATAGCACCGCTGATCTGCCCCACGGCAACGACCTCCATTGTTTGTTTGAGGTTTTCAAGATGGCGCGCCATCTCGTCATACCACACCGCCAGCACCAAACCAAGCGTAATAGGTTCCCCGTGAATGCCGTGGCTCCGTCCAACCATCAGCGTCATTTTGTGTTCTATCGCGCGCTTTTTGATCGAGGCCATCACCATTGCGACATCAGCAATGATGATTTCCAGTGCGCGCTTCATTTGGAGTGCCACCGCACTGTCCACGGTATCGGAGCTCGTCATTCCATAATGAAACCAGCGGCTCTCCTCTCCGAGCGTTTCCGACACTGACGTGGTAAACGCGATCAGATCGTGTCGCGTTACGGCTTCAATCTCATCAATACGCTCCACGGAAAACCCAGCGTGCTCTACAATCTTTTTTGCATCTTCATCGGGGATGAGCCCCAGTCTGTTCCATGCTTTGACTACGGCGATTTCCACATCGAGCCATGCTTGATATTTTGCCTGCATTGTCCAATGGTCACTCATTTCTTTTCGTGCATATCGCTCTACCATGCTTTGCCTTTATTTAATAGTGTTATTATTCTACATAAAGAGTGATTAAGGGGGGGTGAGTGCCTTTTGTCAAGCAGGACTTCTTCGTGCAGGATAATACCCCCGCTTTTTTATACATCATGCGCCAGTTTGGAATGACACAGGGGGAGGCGCAGCGCCTTATCGACCGAAAAAGGCTCTTGGTGCACGGACACCCGATGACCGACAAATCTGCTAGAATTCAAGGGGAGATTCAAGTCGTCCACTTCGTTCCAAAAAGCCAAGCGCTTTTGCCCATTTATGTGGCACCACATTTTCTCGTTTTTGACAAACCCAGCGGCATACTTGTCCACCCAAGCAAAACCCAGTCTCCCTATACTTTGCTTGACGAAATCCGTGCACATTCCGGCCCACACGCCAATGCAGTTCACCGCATCGATCAGGAAACATCCGGATTGGTGCTTGCCAGCCGAAACAAGCATGCTGAAACTTACCTCAAAAATTCTTTTGAGCAGCACGCCATTCGCAAAACGTATCTGGCATGGGTGCATGGACTGGTCTCGGAACATTTTGAAGTGGAAGCGCCCATCCGCGTCAACCAAGACTACCGCCACACAAAACACAAAGTATTGATCGATTTTGAACATGGGAAGCGCGCGAAAACGATGTTTGAAGTGCTGGAATATGACGTGGAGCACAACGCCACACTGCTGAGGTGCCGTCCCTTTAGCGGGCGGACCCATCAGATTAGAATCCACTTGTTTCACGTGAAACATCCCATTTTGGGCGACCCGATTTATACCACATCATTCGATGTTGCCACTGACTACCTCGAAGCTAAACTGTCCGGAAAAGACCGCTGCTACTACACGGGTGCCGAGCGCCTGATGCTGCATGCACAGTCGCTTGATTTTCGCTTTGGGCACCGATACTTCATCGAAAGTCAATTTGACTTCAAAGGAATAAAAAATATGATTTCACGCACGAGGACGATCATTGTAGCAAAATAATTATTGCTGTGCTATTGCTCCTCACTGCGTACGACGATGACAATTCCGACAACACCCACGATCACTACGCCGGCAATAAGCGTGTATTGAAATATATCCAGCATGGTCATATTGTTTTCTCCTTGTTTTGTTCTCTAAGTTGGCCACAGGCTGCCGAGATATCCAATCCTTTTGACTCCCGGATGGTACAGAGCAGTCCCCGCTGGATCAAATATTCCTGAAAGGCAATCATTTTGTCTTCGTCCGGGCGCTCGAACTCGGTGCCGCCGTATGGGTTAAAGTAGATGAGGTTCACCTTGGCTCTGATTCCGTTGAGGAGCTTGATGAGCTTGTTGGCCGCATCGATGGAGTCATTAACGTTTTTAATGACGAGATACTCAAACATTACGCGCTTGCGGGCATTGACTGGAAATGCGCGTACGGCCTCCATAATGGAAGCAATGTTGTATGCTTTGTTGATCGGCATCAGCTGTTCGCGCAGCGCATCGTCTACCGCATGGAGCGAGATTGCCAGATTCACTCCCAAATCGTATGCGCCAAGTTTTTTGATTTTTGTGCTCAAACCTGAGGTGGAAATCGTCTGTCGATGAGGCGAAATTGCCAGCCCGTCCGGATCAGAGAATATGCGCACAGCCTGAACAACATTGTCAAAGTTATCCAATGGTTCCCCCATTCCCATGAAGACAAGATTCACCCGATGGTTGGCTGGGATATTGTTGTCCTTTTTGATTGCCAAAACCTGCGCCACAATCTCTCCGGCACTGAGATCGCGCATGAATCCCCCTTTGGCCGTCAAACAAAAAGCACATCCTACTTTGCATCCTACCTGCGATGAGATGCAAATTGTAAAGCGTGGATGATGCTTCAGGACACCGTCTTCATGATACTGCGCTGCACGCATCAACAGCAGTACCACCTCAACGGTATGGCCATCATAAAGTTCAAAAAGGTATTTGATGCTCCCGTCTGCGCTTGTCTGTTTTGTCAGCAGTTTCAGCGGATTAATGGTGTATGCTTCAGCCAATTCGGCACGCATTGCTTTGGGGAGGTTTTCCATCGCATCGAAGCTGTCGGCATATTTTTGATAGATCCATTGATATATCTGTTTTGCTCGGAAAGAGGGTTTCATGCGTCTTGAAAGATCCTCTTTCGTAAGATCAAGCACTGCACTACGATCCATAAATACTCCTCACATAATCAGTCAAACGATGCATTGCTTCATCACGGTGGGCAGCAAAATCTCTGTGCGCGAATTTGTTGCATTGGTTTGTGACGATAAAAAGGCCTTTCGCGGGTATCCCGAAATGCTCGGCAACTTTCATGACAGAATAAAATTCCATGTTTTCCAAATCGATGTTTCTTGAGAGAAGTCTTGCAGAAACAGTCTCATCGCTCGTAATATAGTTTGAGGAGTTGACCCATGTTTCACGTGAAACATCATGGGCAGCCTGGATACGGTTTGAGATCGGCGTATAAGACTGGTTGAATAAAAAGCCTGTCTCGATATTGGTTGCAGAAGAGGAGGCAACAATATCGAAAACTTCATGGCGGCCATAACTGCCGGACGTGCCGACAAAAAGAAGTTCA
>CAZRUT010000001.1:0-15088 GCA_964603215.1 uncultured Nitratifractor sp. | reverse complement strand
TAACACAGTGGGTACTCGATGGACATTCGACAGCAGTTTTTAGATTTTTACAAAGCAGAGGGACACCGAGAAGTGGCCAGTTCTCCGCTGGTACCGGATGATCCGACGCTGATGTTTACCAATGCCGGCATGGTACAGTTCAAAGGAATTTTTACCGGTGAAGCGCCGATTCCCGAACCGCCCCGTGCCACTTCGTCGCAACTGTGTGTCCGCGCCGGCGGCAAGCACAACGATTTGGACAATGTTGGGTACACTGCGCGCCACCATACACTCTTTGAAATGTTGGGAAACTTTTCTTTTGCCGACTATTTCAAAGAAAAAGCCATTGCGTATGCCTGGGAGTTTATCACGTCCGAAGCGTATCTCGGCCTGCCCATAGACAAGCTGTGGGTAACGGTGCATGAAAGCGACGATGAAGCCGAAGCGATTTGGCAAAAATATGTCCGTGCCGATCGCATTCTACGCTTTGGCGACAAAGACAATTTCTGGCAAATGGGTGATACCGGACCATGTGGACCGAGCAGCGAAATATTTTATGATCAGGGTGCAGAGCATTTTCACACCCCCGAGGATGTGATGGGCGGCGAAGGGGATCGCTTTTTGGAGATTTGGAATCTGGTATTCATGCAGTACGACCGCAGTGCAGACGGAACCCTGACGCCCCTGCCCAAACCCAGCATCGATACCGGCATGGGGCTGGAGCGAGTTGTGGCGATCAAAGAAGGAGTGTTGAACAATTACCACTCAACGCTCTTTAGACCCTATCTTGATGCAATAGGGGAGCGTGTAGGCAAGCCATATGTGTACGAAGCCCCAAATTCAGCCAGCTACCGCGTGATCGCGGACCATGTGCGCTCTGTGACGTTTCTTTTGGCGCAAGGGGTTCATTTCGACAAAGAGGGCAGAGGGTATGTGTTGCGTCGCATCATGCGCAGGGCGATTCGGCATGGCTATTTGCTGGGACTGCGCGAACCCTTTATGTATCAACTTGTTGATACGATCGTTCATACTATGGGGGAGCATTATAGCGATTTACCGCGCCAGGCCGAGGCGATAAAAATGGCCATGAAGTTGGAAGAAGAGCGCTTTTTTGATACGATTGAGGCCGGTATTAAACTTTTTAATCAAGAGCTTGCGCAGACCAAAGATACCTTTGACGGCGCGGTAGCATTTAAACTATATGATACCTATGGATTTCCGCTTGACTTGACTGAAGATATGTTGAGAGAAAAGGGCATTGCACTCGATGTCGATGGCTTTGATACAAAAATGCAGGCCCAAAGAGCCCAATCCAAGGCAAGCTGGAAAGGTACAGGAGATGCTGCTGTACACGGAGATTTTAAAAAGCTAATGGAGGCGTTTGGCGCGAATGAATTTGTCGGCTATGAGCGCACCCAGTCGGAGACCAGAGTTATCGCTTTGCTGGATGAAGATTTTCGGCGCGTAGAGCGTTTGGAATCCCGAGGCTGGGTCATGCTGGAGCACACACCTTTTTATGCCGAATCAGGCGGCCAGGTTGGAGACCGGGGGAGATTGGAAACAGAAAATAAGCAAGCAGAAATCACGGTATTGGATACCCGGAAATTTTTGGATATGAATCTATCAGAAATCAAGATCAGCAGCCCGCACACCGCCGGAGCCCGATTGAAGGTGGGCGACGCGGTAGAGGCGGTCGTGGACACCCGCCGGAAAGAGATTGAGAAGCACCATTCGGCTACACACCTGCTCCATGCAGGTTTGCGCGCCATACTCGGAACGCACATTGCCCAGGCCGGGTCGCACAACGACGCCACACGCCTGCGGTTTGACTTTTCGCATCCCGGAGCACTCAGTGCCGAAGAGATTCGCGCTGTTGAAACATGGGTCAACGACATCATCATCCGTGCGTTGCCCAGGGTGACGAAGGTGATGAGTATCGATGAAGCCAAAGCGACCGGCGCAATGGCGCTTTTCGGCGAAAAGTATGGTGATGCGGTGCGGGTGGTCCGTTTCGGGGATGCTTCGGGAGATGTTTCTATGGAGCTGTGCGGTGGAACCCATGTGGACAACACGGCGCAGATCGGGCTTTTTATGATCACCAAAGAGAGCGGCGTGAGCGCCGGAGTCCGTCGAATCGAGGCGGTATGCGGCCGCGCAGCACTGGAGCGGTTCGGGCAGGTGCGCGACACACTTCATGCCGTCCAAGATGCGCTTAAAACCCACGATCCGATTGCCGCGGTACATAAGCTCAAAACGGAGATCAAAACCCTCAAAAACGCGCTCAAAAATGCACGCAGTATCACCCAGAAAACCCTCACCCCCACGAAGATCGGTACCACCAATGTCATTATTGATTCGGTGCAGACCGGGGATATCAAGGAGATGATCGATGCGGCCAAAAACCGCTATGATTCGATTGCCATCATGCTGTTTCAACAACAGGGCGACAAGGTGCTGCTTGCCGCCGGAAGCAAAGCAGCCCCCATCCAGGCCGGCGCATGGATCAAACACATTGCTCCCATCATCGGCGGCGGCGGTGGTGGTCGTCCGGATTTTGCCCAGGCAGGCGGCAAGAATCCGGAAAAGATCCCGGCTGCGGTGGACGCAGCACACCAATACCTCGTTCAGGCGCTTGAGGGCGGGCAGTAGTTGCGCCATGTCCGTATCTCGATGCGCATCGCCCTTCTGCATGGTGACGGCTGAGGCGATCGCGCTTTTCAGGAGGGATGCATGATATGGATTGCCCGGATCATTAAGACATTGACGCTTTTGGGGATGGCCGGAAGTCTTGTGTTGGCGGCGATCTTTGCCTATTATTACCAAGAGACGGAATTGGATGCAGACAAGCTGATTCATTATGCCCCCAATGTATCGAGTGAAATTTTGGACCGGCACGGCAAACGACTGGCCTACATTTTTAAAGGGCGTCATCGCCTCTATGCGGCATACGACGAAATTCCGCCCTATGTGGTCGAAGCATTGGTCGCGATCGAAGATACCAAGTTTTTTGAGCATCCCGGCGTCAACCCCGATGCCATTCTTCGGGCCATTGTCCGGGATATTCGTGCGGGGCATTTTGTCGAGGGGGGAAGCACGATTACGCAGCAGCTGGTCAAAATCACACTGCTCAACAGCAAAAAAAAGCTCATACGGAAAATCCGTGAAGCGATCCTGGCACTCAAAATCGAACACCGCCTGACCAAAGAGCAAATCCTGGAGCGTTATCTTAACGAAATTCCTTACGGCAACAATTTCTACGGCATCAAAACTGCTGCACAGGGATATTTTCACAAGCCGTTGCAGGCGCTCAGCCTCAAAGAATCGGCTCTGCTGGTTGGACTGCCCAATGCCCCCTCGTACTATAATCCGCTGCGCCATTATCAGCGGGCCCTCAACCGTGCCAACGCCATCCTCTATCGGATGAAATCGCTCGGATGGATTACCGAAAAGGAGTATGTGCGTGCTTCCAAAGAAACCCCCCGGGTGTACCGTACGACGCTGACACAAAATGTTGCTCCGTATGTTGTGGATGAGCTGCTGCGGCGGTTCAAAGGACGGTTTGGAGACATTCGGACCGGCGGATACACGATCTATACGACCATTGACGTGGGGATGCAAGCGATCGCCCGCCAGGCGGTCCGGCATGACTTTGACCGGGTGGTTGTGCGGGTCGGAGATGATCAAAACAATACCGATCTGAATGGAGCCCTGGTGGCGGTGGAGAATCGGACCGGCGACATTCTGGCGCTGGTCGGCGGGGTGGACTACCGCAAGAGTGCATTCAATCGGATTACGATGACCCGGCGTCAGCCCGGATCGGCTTTTAAGCCGTTTGTATATCAGACGGCGCTGGACATGGGGTACAATCCGGCGACCCGGCTTACCGACCTGGCCCGTACATTTCGGTATCTCCAAGACGGTCAGCCCCGTGTGTGGGCGCCACGCAATTACGAACGGGACTACAAAGGATTCATCACGCTTCGGGAAGCACTGGTTCATTCGCGGAATCTGGCCACGGTCAATCTGGTCTATGACATTGGGGTGGAGCCGATCCGAAAGCGCCTCGCACTGCTCGACGTCCCCCGCATTCCCAACGACCTCTCGATTGCCCTGGGAAACTTGGGGATCAGTCCGCTTAAAATGGCGCAAATCTACACAGTCTTTTCCAACCATGGCCACATGATCGAACCCAGACTGGTGAGCAAAATCGTTTCACGGAACGGGGCCGTTCTTTACGAAACATTCCCCAAAGAGATCGCCCATTTTACCAGACCTGAACAAGCCTACCTGATGACGGACATCCTTCGGGATGTTGTCCGGCGGGGCACCGGACGCACTGCCCAGGTGCCCGGCATCGATCTGGCGGGCAAAACCGGAACGACCAATGACGGGGTGGATGCATGGTTTTGCGGATATTCCCCGAGTGTCACAGCGATCGTATGGTTTGGACGCGATTCCAACCGTCCCATTGGCCACCATGCTACCGGCGGGACAATTGCTGCGCCAGCGTTTGCCGAATTTTACCGTGGGCTTTTGAAGCTGTATCCTGACACCCCACGCCGTTTTGAGCGTCCCGATGGAGCGCATGAAGGGAATATCGGGGATCATGCTGAGCTTTTTACCGCGATTTCACCGCTGCCCAATCATTTAAAAAATCCTTCGAAAGGGATTGCCGATATGTTTGGCTCGGTCCAATCCCCACCGGCCGCTCCTGCGTCTCGCCTGGATGCAGCAGAGGGATCCGCTGACGATACCGGCGAAATGGAAGTGATTCGGATCGACGATGAACCGATTACACATGAAACCATCATCCCCGATCCCCCCCAAGAAAAGCCTTCGGAGACGATCGATCCGATTCACCTCAAACCCAAGCCCCCCCAACCGGTCGGAAACGTCGGGGGGGAAATGTTTTAAATTCGAACAAGGAGACCATTATGGCGATCATCACATTTCGCGCTTTTTCACACCTCAGGCAGGCATTTCGGGACAAAGGGGTCGTCAGTGCCCGTCCACTGGAAGTGCCGGATGGGATCAACGTTTCAGAGCTGATGCACCTTTATGGATTGGACGATGCCGATTTTGAAGCGGTATTTATCAACCACCAAGTCGTGCCGCGAACTACGGTGATTCAGGATGGCGATCGGGTTTCGATCATCCCGCCGGGCGGAATCCCCGGCCATGTCGCCGGATACATCGGACAAAAAGGGATTGAATAGCTTCGGATTTTTATGACCAAACGATGAGATTGAAATAATTGGTCACTGATTCGACAACATTGCCTTGGTCGTCGCGGTAACGGTTGAGTACGTCGGTGATCCGCTGAAGATCGGGCACGATGTCGCGTACCGTGAGGTGCCAGCGGTATGCTTCGATCGCTTTGGCGAGTGGCCGTACGCGGTTTTTCTCTTCGGCATATTCCCGGAGTGCATAGGGGTAATGCTGCGCTTCGAGCCATTGGCGGAGTCGGGTGGCACCGTTGGGCGGTGAGTAGGTGGCTCCGTGGGCAGCGCAGAGTGCTTCGAGGAGGACTGTCCCGCGCTTGTCGCCCCATCCGAAAAAGATCTTGCGGTTGGCAGCGCGGTGCATTTTGGCAAAGCCTTCGGCATCGCGTGTAGCGGGTGACATGGTGCTCAGCGCATAATCGTATGGACGATCCGGCAGAGGAAACGCTTCCCAGTCGCTGTGCACGGCATGGAGATTGTCGATGGCATATTTCCGGGCATCTTCGCGGAGGATTTTTATCATGGCGTACGCGATGTCAAGTGCATCGACATGCGCCGCTTTTTGGGCCACGCGCAGGGTGTAGATGCCGGTACCGCATCCGATATCTACGACCCGTTTTCCGGAAAAATCAATCCCCATCTCTCCCATCAGTGTGCAGACGGTTTGCTCCAGTTGCGCCCCTTCGGGTGTATAGCGGCCGTACCGGTGCGCTTTTTTATCCCATGTGGTCGGCTGCATCAGGCTTCCATGCGGGTGCAATCATTATAGAGGAGGTCGGTGATCAACACTTGGCCCGTGAGTGGCGCCCCCATTCCCAAAATCAGTTTCACCGTCTCAGCCGCCTGCATGGCGGCAACATACGCGACGGTAAACGGAAGATTACCGGCAGCATCCTCGGCACCGTGTGTTCCATCCGGATAGAGATGTTCCAATGTCGCGTTGACCGCCAGCTGCCCGTCCATGCCGGCGACGGCCCCGTGGACAAACGGGAGCGATCGGGATTGGCAGGCTGCTGCCAGTTTCAATTTGGTATCGGGATTGTCGAGGGCATCCACAACCACATCAGATTCCGTAACGAGCGCCATACTGATATCCGGATCGAATCGTTGGATGATCGGGCGGATACGTATGACCGGATTGATCCGGACCAGTGCGCGTTCCAAGACATGCACTTTGGGTTCATCCAGCACATCCAATGTTGCAAAATTCTGCCGGTTGAGGTTGTGTTCGTCAAAATAATCGGGATCGATCAAAGTCAAATGTCCCACCCCAATGCGTGTCAGCATCTCGGCCACATGCCCTCCCAGACCCCCGCATCCAATAATGGCGACGTGGGACTCGAGCAGCTTCTGTTGTCGCTGCGTATCGATGGTCTTGCGGTTGCGTAGGTAGCGCAAAGGAGTAATGCCCATAGAGAGAGCCTGTATTTCTACATCCCGCAGGGAGACACCATGCTGTGTCGCAATCGCCTGCTGATGCCTGAATGTGAGGGTGCGGTCGAGGGCGTACCGGTCGAGGATGGGTGCGAGGTTATTGTGGGGTATTGTCTTCATCCATTGCCTTGATGCCCAAAATCAGCCGATACGATCCGGGTGTGCCCGGCGGCAGGAGTGCGATTCGGTCTCCGTCGTGTATCACCGTGCTTTTTGGCCGCACGGTGCCGTTGACAAAGGCCGCTTCAATGGCCCCCGGCGCCAAGCCAAGCTCATCGATCAAATCCTGCACGCTCATGCCGTCATGCAGGGTGCGCGTGACATTGACGCACGGGATCCCTTTTTGGCGCAGCGTGCGCCGGGCAAAGGAAAATGCATTGAATGTGATGGTCATATTATCCGCCTCCTACTTTGGGAAACAGGGCAAGGGCATCGCCTGCTTTGAGGACGTGATCGCCCGGGACATGGCGTCCGTTGACGATCATGACCCCAATGGGGTAATCCCGGATGTTGATGCCCGTGTCGGCAATGACATCATCGACCGTTGTGGGATCAGGATAATGCCGTTGCTCCGCCTTGAAAAACCCTTCGCGGTATTGGGCGAAGAGTTTGACGGTGATCGCGATGTCAGCCATTAAAAGTCCCAGAATGCATCGATCTCTTCGTTGGTGAAGTCCCACACGACGTTGTGCGGCGGCAGCGCCTCGTATTTCATGAATTCCGGAATACGGTCATCAGCACTGGTGAGGCCGGCTTTGAGGTTGAATGCATGCTCCAGCTTGAGGATATTTTTTCCGAGATTGGTCACATCGTCCCCCGTGAGCTCAGCGCCGAATCGTGCATTGATCATGTCGATCAGTGCCGGGAGGCAGTTGGGATCGTCCAGTGCCGGGAAGGCGACAAACACACACATGCCGGTACTGTCGATGGCTGCGGTCGCGATCTGAAGATTGCGAGAGAGTGCGACCTGGCCCTCTTTTTTGAGGGGATCGATGTAGCCACCGCTGTTGAGGATGTTGGTTGCCACGGCATAACCGGCGGTGTGGTCGGCGCCCATCGGCGTGGTGACATAGGTGATCCCCTGTCCTTTGATCGCACGGGGCTCATAGGCAGGCATGGCCTGGTTTTTGACGACAGGAACCCGTACGACTCCATAAATTTTTCCGACATTCCCGGCCCCACTTCCAATGATGCGTCCGGTGGGTGTTCCGTTGGGAATCTCCTCGCGGAGGATTTTTTTGACCATTACAGCATCGCCAAATTCGATCATGCCTCCTTCGGCCGCGACACCAAAGGTAACCCCGGTCTCGATGGCATCCACACCAATATCGTCCATGATGTGGTCGATTTCGGCAATATCATCGATGTTGCCGATTCCATAGTTGGCCCCAAAGGCCCAAATCATTTCGTACTCAAAGCCCGATGTGACGTAGTTGCCGTCTTTGTCGTTGTAGGTTTGGGAGCACTGAATGACGCATCCTGCATGGCAGCCGTGGGTAGTGCTTCCTCCCCGCGCCTCAATGTTTTCGGCGACATGCTCACCGGAAATTTCTTCGGCATTCTCGGAAGTTCCGTAACGGAAGTTCAGCGTGGGAAGACCGCCGGCTTCGTTGATGATATTGATGAGGATATCCGTACCAAATGCCGGCAAGCCTTCGCCGCTGATCGGATTTTCCTGCAGCGCTTTGGTAAAGGCTTTGTTGGCAGCGCGGAATTTTTCGGCATCTGCCATCGGCGTTTTGTCGCTTCCGCTTGCATCAACGGTAATCACCTTGATTTTTTTCGATCCCATGACGGCACCAAGGCCCCCGCGTCCGAGGCTGCGAATTTTCCCTTTGGGATCTTTGACCGAGACATTGGCGATCAGCATCCGCTGTTCACCGGGCGTTCCGATGCTGAAGACTGCTACTTTTTTACCGTAGCGTTCCATCATCGTGTCGAGCACTTCGAAGTTTTCTTTGCCGACGAGTTCCGGAATCGGTTCGACGGTAACGTGTTCTTTTGTGACATGGATATGGTAGAATGTGTCATCCTCTTCCGGCAATCCTTCGATGATCAGCGCTTTGACACCCAGTTTGGCCAAAATGGCTGCGCTCGTACCGCCGGAGTTACTCTCCTTGATCCCGCCGGTCAGCGGGCTTTTGGCGCCCAGAGATGTCCGCCCGCTGTTGGCAGCAGCCGTTCCGGAGAGGAGTCCGGGGGCAAACACCAGTTTGTTGTTGGGGCCCAGGGGATGACACTCGGGATCGACTTCGGCCGCCACGACGGTCGACGTGAGTCCGCGCCCTCCAAGCCCCAGCCACTCCTGGGGCACGTCTTCGATACTGAAACTGAGGTCATTCATCCTCACGCGATAGATTTTGTCCGCCATGTTTTCTCCTTTTTTTCTTGGCATGTGCGACATGAAATTCATATTGCATCCCAAAATTATATCACAAAATAGTTATAAGACAATAATGAATAAAATTGCATGAATCAGGATGCGTTTCATCCGATTTCATCTGAATGCCATCAAAAATGTGGCATGATGCATGATGCAAAAGGGCACCGCCAATAACCCTATCTGCCCACAATGGGCTGTATAAATGCAAAATTTTTGACAGGAGTCAGGATGTGATGGAGCCAGTTCATTCTTTTTCAATTGTACGGGTGCAGGATGGCCGCAAAAGCCCCGATACAGACACTTTGGTGCGGGAAATCAAACTTTCAATCGTGGTCAACGATACCGTGATAGCAGCCCTGATGGCGACCCCCATCGATCCGGAGGCATTGGCCGTCGGGTATCTGATCAGCGAAAATATCCTCGCCGATGTTGCTGACATGGATACGATGGTCTGGGACGCAACAGGAGCCCGGGTCGTGATAGAGGGGCGGATCGATCCTGATGCGGTCGAAAAACTCAATGCCGAAGGGGTGGTCATCAGCGGGTGCGGCCGGAGCAAAACAGCCAACATTGACCCCGCGCACATTGCTGCCAAAGTCAATCACGTTGACTTTGCTTTGTCGGCCGGACAGATCAGCACCCTCATGGATGGGTTCGAAGCCCATTGCGCACTGTACCGCCAAACCGGATCGGTCCATACTGCGATGCTGTACCGCGATGACGGATCGTATTTTGTCGCGGAGGATATTGCCCAGCACAATACCGTGGACAAGGTGATCGGCAAGGCCCGCCTGGCTGGAGCCGACACGACCCACAGTGCCCTGTTTGTAAGCGGGCGGCTTTCGTCGGAGATGGTGGCCAAAGCCGTGATGCATGGTATCCCTATTGTGGTTTCCCGTACCGCTTCGACATGTCTTGGGGTTCAGATTGCCGAAAAGTTCGGTATTACTCTGGTAGGCTTTGCCCGCAAAAAAAATATGAACATTTATACCCATGATGATCGCATCGTGGTGCAGGAGGGGTGATGAAACAGTTGGATATTTACGAATGGGATGCGGCGCGCGCACTGGCGCTGGATGCGGCACAGGCCGTACGCAGACGGGAGCAGGTGATGATCGACCGGGCGCTGGGTCGGGTGATGGCCGGAGCGGTCATCTGCCAAAAAAATATGCCTGCATTCGACAATGCTGCCATGGATGGGTTTGCCGTTCGGATTGGCGATGCCGGAAAGCGGGTTGCCGTCATGGGCACAGTCTATGCCGGTGATATTCCCGACGGCAGTGTGTCTGACGGAGAAGCGTTTCGGATCATGACCGGTGCGCAGATACCCGGCGGTGTGGAGGCGATTGTCCCCATCGAGCGGTGCACGGATGTGACCGCGACACATGTGACCCTTCCCGAAACGGTCCGATTGGGGGACAATCTCCGCCGTCGGGGTGAAGAGCAGCAGAAAGGTGCCGTACTTTTTGCAGCCGGCACCCGGCTGGAGCCGCCCCACATTGCCATGCTCTCGGCACAGGGCATTGTGGCGGTGGAAGTCTATGCGCCACTGCGCATTGCCGTGGTCTCAACCGGGGATGAGATTCGTGAACCGTGGGAGCCGAGCCATGACGATACAATCTACAACGCCAATGCGTTTGGGATCACATCACTGCTGGCAGCCTGGGGACTGGATGCGACGTATGCGGGTTCTATTCCCGACCGCCTTGATGCGACCCGTACGTTCATTGCTGATCTGAAACGTTATGATGTGATTATCAGTACCGGCGGGATCAGCATGGGGGATGCCGACTTTCTCTACGAAGCATTTCATGCCAACGGTATGCAGCCTCTTTTCCACGGTGTCAATGTCAAACCTGGACGGCCGGTGATGATGGGGATGATGGGAGAGACGTTTGTGATGGCGATGCCGGGCAATCCGCTCACTGCCATGGTGAACATCCGGCTTCTCTCGATCCCGGTCCTGCTCAAACTCCAGGGGGCAACCCGCTATGATCCCGTCTGGGTTTATGCTGAGAATATGCAACCCTTCAGGGCCCGTCCGGGGCGCACCAATCTGGTCCTGGGGCGGCTTGAGAATGGTCAGTTTCATGTCACAGCCGACAATAAATATGGCTCAGGGATGCTCACGCCGCTGATGGAATCCAATGCCGTTGTGATCCTGGGCCCATCGCGTAACGGTGCCGATACGGGGGAGCAGATCAAAGTAATCCCGCTGGGATGCACGGCTGCAGCGGATGATAACGGGGCGACGAACCGCTAAAAAGTTTAGCGGTTGGCGTTGCTTTCATCCTGGAGATCGACCGCATCGAAGAATGCAAAATTCTTACCCGGTTTGGTATCGGAACCCAAAATGCACGAGCGGTCACCGATCCCATCGGAGTTTTCACCCAATTCTTCTTTGGCATCGACAACCTTGCAGGTGTCATCATCGGTGTGGTTGTAATCGGCACATGTTACGCCGTTTGCATCCTCATGGTAGACGACATCTTTTATGTCGTATTTTTCCTGAATCGTATCCATTGTGACAAAACTGCACGCCATGGAGCTGACATTGTGCACGATAAGGTTGTAGTGCTTGGCAGCGACCACCTGCTTGCTGGATTCACATCCCGTGAGCAATGCTGCCGCCGCCAAAACCAAAACAATGCTTTGTTTCATTCTGTTCCTTTTTTTGGTGCACAATATGGGCACCTCGATGAGATGCCAAACGGCAGCATGTGCACGTTTGCATGGAGAAATCATAGTCCAAATGAGTTTTATTGCGCCTGACAACTGCTTCCGTTGGCGTCAAAATAGTCCATCATTTCCTTTTGATCGGCAAAGGTTTGATCGACAGCACCGCTGGCAGTAAAGGTGCCGTTACTGTTGTGCTCGATCGTCAGGGATCCGCTTTCGCCCCGGAAGGTGATTTTTCCGTCGGTAATATTGCCATCGCTGACCGTAATGGTTCTGAATGTTTTGATGCCGAGCCATCCATCGAAACAGCTTGGGGTTGATTTGAATGCGGCTTCAACGTCCAGAGAGGAGGCGTGAGCAGTTTTGGCAAATGATACATCCACAATATTGAATGCATTTTTCATGTCGGGATTTTGGATATAGCCTACGGTATTTTTGACGGTAATATTACTTTCGCCGGATGCTGTATCGGCCGAAATGGCAAGGTCAACAGACGTCAGTGAGGCTTCATGGGCTCCGTGGATCGCTTTGAGGCCATTGCCTTTGGCGGTGAAGACAAATGCACGCTCTTCTGTGTTGTCGGACATGGTACCGGTCAAGGTCAGCTTGTTGATGGTCAGTTTTGCATGATCGGAGCTGTTTTCGGCTTGAAAATCCTCAACGATAACCGTTCCGGTAAATTCAGAATCGGATTCGGTACTTGAAGCCGTGACGGAACCGTCTAGCTTTGTGTTGTTTTGAACGCAGTCGTTAAATGTCATCGAACCGCTCAAGATTTCACCGTCGCTGTTGACCTGTGTAATGCTTTTGGTAAACGTGCCGCCTCCATTACAGTGTTCGGTTGTCGTGCCTACTTCATTGTGATGGATTTGATGGTTTCCAAGCCGATGTCCGCGCCCGGCACCCAATAATCGGCCCATACCAATGTCGGCAGAGCCCCCCTGAAAGTCCATTCCGGAGCTAATCTCTTTGAAGCTGTCAAAAATCGCTTGACCACTTTCCGCGCTCCCGGAAAGCGGCTGGCCAATCGCCTGAGCATTTTCTGCATCAATCGTTCCGGTTGGTTCTGTCGGCGTTGTGCCGGAGGTGCTGCAGGCGCCGATCACCAAAGCCGCCAAGCCTGCACCCAAAGTGCCGATCCATTTTGTCTTCATTGTGTCTCCTTGTATGGGCACCCATGATGCGTGATGCCCCCAAATGTGATATGCTCGTCAAGACGAGTTTGCATTGTCATTGTATCAATCATTAAGTTAAAGGCACCTCAATCACGGGATCCCACAGGGGGATTCCCGAAACATTGTGCACTATGACGCAGAAAAAGAGCGGGACCCTTCGGCCGAAGCCGAAGCGGTTAGCAGGAGTAGGTGACAATATATTCAAACGCTGTCGGGCGCCCTTCGACGGGGTAGACATGACGGTCAAACATATACTGGGAGTATTCCATGATATAATCAGTACTCATGATGGGTGCGAGGAATGCGTGGTCTTTTTCCAGCCCTTCGAGTGCATCACGGAATGTGCTGGGCAACTCGGGAATGCCACGCTCGGCAAGCTCCCGCCGGGAAATTTCGAAAAGATCTTCATTGACCGGTCCGACCAGGGGGTATCCGCCCGCATTGATCCCGTCGATTCCCGCCATCATCAGCGCCGAAAAGGCGAGGTAGGGGCAGGATGTCGAGTCGGGGAATCGTGTTTCGATGCGGGTTGATTTTTCGCCGGCACCATAAGGGATGCGGCAGGCAGCCGATCGGTTTTTTGCAGAGTAGGTGAGGATACGCGGGGCTTCAAACCCGGGGAGAAGCCGCTTGTATGAGTTGGTCGAAGGATTCGTAAAAGCCGCAACGGCCTCTTTGTGCTTGAAAACGCCACTCATGTAATCGAGTGCGGTCTTGCTGAGGTTGGCATATTCTCCTTCGGCATAAAAAAGGTTTTTGCCGTCTTTCCAGAGTGACTGGTGGACGTGCATACCGTTTCCATTGTCATTGTAGATCGGTTTGGGCATGAAGGTGGCTGTTTTGCCGTTGAGATGGGCGACCATTTTGACGACATACTTGTATTTTTGGACGTTATCGGCTGCAGTGATGATGTCTGAAAAGACAATGCCGATTTCGTGCTGTCCCTGAGCGACTTCATGGTGTCCCAGGACCACTTCGAGGCCTACTTCTTCGAGGACCTGCATGATTTCGGCACGCAAATCAACGGCCGAATCGGTCGGCATGACAGGAAAATAGCCTCCTTTGATGCGGGGGCGGTGTCCCATGTTGCCGTATTCACCATAGTCGGCAGCATCGGCCCAGTGTCCTTCGTCGGTTTCGACCTTGAATGACTGATGGTTGTCCTGATCGACCACTTTGACATCGTCAAAAATGAAAAACTCGTTTTCCGGTCCAAAGTATGCCGCATCGCCGATCCCCTGCTCCTCGAGGTATTTGAGGGTTTTTTTGGCAATGGAACGGGGGCACTTGGCGTAAAATTCGTTTTTGTAAATATCGTACACGTCGCAAATGACAATGACGGTGCTGTCGGCGGTAAACGGATCAAGAAATGCCGTAGGAACGTCGGGTCTGAGGAGCATATCCGATTCGTTGATCGGCTGCCAGTTTTCGATGGAGCTTCCATCAAACGGAATGCCGTTTTCGAGCATCGCATCGTCCACCGCGCCACGGCGATAGCTGATGTGATGCCACGCCCCTTTGATGTCGGTAAAGCGGAAATCGATGAATTCCACCTCGTTCTCTTCGCAGAATGTATTGAATTCTGTAAGGTTGTTGACAAATTTACCCATAAGCTTCTCCTAAAAAAATGATGAGATTATTATAGCCACTATCGATTGAAGTTTATCCCATTGGATGATTAAAAAATAACCAGTTCGCGTTTTCGCTTCCGAAAAGTAACAGCATGGGTATAACCAACCGATCGGGCAAGCGCATAGGCGGCGTCAAGTCCGGCGCCTACCTGATCGACTGCATGGGCATCGGAACCGAATGTGACAGGGATGCCGAGCCGAAATGCCTCCGAGAGCAGATTGTGGGCGGGGTAGAGTTCGTGTACTGGCTTGCGCAGGCCGGCGGTATTGATTTCCAGCACCATATCGTTGCGGGCGATCGCTTCGAGTGCCGGACGGACAATAGTGTGCAGATCGGTTCGGGGCCGGTCGCCAAAAAGCTTAATCAGATCCAAATGCCCCACGACGTCAAAATAACCCGATTCGGCCATCGCCGTGATTGCGGCAAAATAATCCCGCCATACGGTGTCGACATCCCGCTTTGTCCACTCGCCGATAAATTCGGGATTGTCAAAGCCCCACCGGTCGAGAAAATGGACCGATCCGATCAAAAAATCAACGTGGGCATGCAGCACCCGATCGTCCATATGTCCGGGCAGCCAGTCC